>DATEZN010000140.1:0-6485 GCA_035255545.1 Nitrosotalea sp.
GCTGGCAGCAAGAACTGGAGCGAGAGTTCTCACTTCAGATCTTTTTCCTGAGCGGCACAAAGTAGCCGCGGGCTATGGACTGACGCGGCCTATTGATGCCGGTAAACAGGATGTTGTCGGCCTGACGCATGCAGCCAGCGAAGGGCGCGGAGCCGATGCGGTGATCCTGGCCGTGGGCGGCAATTCGCTCATCAAAATGGCAATGGACGCGGCTCGCCCGGGAGGGCGTATCCTGCTGTTTGCGCAGACTCAGCATGGGGACGCTGTTATTGATCCCGCGGCTGTTTGTATGGACGAAAAGTTCCTGATTGGCTCCTATAGCGCCTCGGAGGAGATACAGGATGAGGGCGCGCAGCTTGTGTTTGACGGCTATAAGAACGGCTTCGACCTTACGCGGCTCATTTCTCACAGGTTTAGTCTGGAGGATGCGGTGGAGGCTATCCATGTTGCGTCGAATCCAGGGCCCGGTTCGATGAAAATCTTTATTGAACCTGAAACGGCGCCGGAGTTGCCGCAAGTTTGAGAAAATAGGAGCGATGACCCAGGAAATGACAGCCGCCGTTCTTTACGGCAAAGAGGATGTGCGCATCGAACGCCTCCCGATGCCGGTTGCAGGCGCGGGTGAAATTGTTGTGCGCGTGCATGCGGCGCTGACCTGTGGAACTGATCTGAAGGTTTACCGCCGCGGCTACCATGCCAAAATGCTGACGCCGCCTGTGACCTTTGGACATGAGATGGCGGGAACGGTCCATGAGGTTGGCGCTGGAGTGACCGGATTTCGCAAAGGCGACCGGGTTGTGGCACTGAACTCCGCGCCTTGCGATAAATGCTACTTCTGCAAGCGCAACCAGCAGAATCTGTGCGATGACCTTTTATTTAACAACGGAGCCTACGCCGAATTCATCCGCATTCCGGCGCGCATTGTTGAGAAAAATACTTTGCTCATGCCGGATGGCCTTCCGTACGAGCATGCAGCGCTTACTGAACCGCTGGCGTGCGTGATTCGTGGACTTGAAGAGTCGTCTGCCCAGCCGGGAGACACGCTTGTTGTTATTGGAGCTGGGCCCATCGGGCTTATGTTCATGCATGCCGCGCAGATTGCAGGGCTGCATGTGATTGCGGTGGTGAAGCGCGAAGAACAGGTTGCGGCGGCGCGTACCTTTGGGGCTGAGCATGTTGTTCAGACGACTCTGGTGGATGATCCCATTGCCGCTGTTCGCGCGCTTACGCCCAGTCAGCGCGGCGTGGACATTGCGATTGAAGCCGTGGCGGCGCCAGTGACGTGGCAATACAAACCAAAGATGAGCGAAAAGGATGCAGTAACCTTGGCAGTAAAGTCAATCAAGTCTGCAATAATGAGAGACAATGCAAGTGGAGATGGAATCGATGTACTTGTTGTCGACAAGAATGGAACACGCGAATTTACAGCAAACTAGTGTTATTTTTTAATAAGCTTTGCAGCTTCCCAATACTTGTCAGAAATATAATGTAAATTCTTTACAACCTCGCCTTTTGCAATGTTTGACATTTCTGTACTTGATATCAATGCTTTTCCAACTGCAAGAAACTTGTTATGCACTTCATCAACTACGCATATGATGTCGTCTTTTTGAAACTCTGTAAATTTTTTAATTCCTGGTCGCATTACGTTTGCTCCGTTGCAGACAAACTTGATTGCACCTGCGTCAACAATTGCTTTTGGAAATTTCTCCAATAGTACAGTCTCTGAAAGAAATGGAAGATACGACTCTCCAATTTGTATTGCTGTTATGCTGTCTCCTGTTATCAGGTTTGTATCATCATCAATCTCATGTAGTATCAAAGTCTTTGATTTTGCAAGTTCGATGTGCCATTGCTTGGTCATCTTATCAATGATTACAGAGATGTCACTCTTTGAGAGGTTATGCGATTTCAATTTTTGTCATTTCCTGCTTGATATCTAGCAAATCTCTTAAAATTGAACTGGCAGTCTCAATACCGCCTGCACCACGACCTGTTATTGTCTGTTGGCCAGAATGTTCTGAGCTAAACGTTATGGCATTGAGGGTTCCATTGACACACATTGGGTCATCAAGTGATATTTCCCTTGGTGACACCACTAGCTCTCTGTCACATGACGCAATCAGTTTTATTGTAGAATCATGTGCTGTTGCCTTTTTTATGTCTCCAGTTGTAACGTCTCTAATTCCTGTTCTTTTGATGTCTTTTATTGTAACTTTCATGTCCATTATCCAATTGGCAAGTATGACAAGTTTAGCCGCTGCATCAAAACCATCTATATCTAATGACTCGTCTGCCTCAACATATCCTTTTTTCTTGGCATCTGCAAGTGCTGCCTTGAATGTAAGGCCTGTTGCCATGTTTGTTAGAATGTAATTTGTAGTACCATTTAGTATTCCTTGAAATGAGACTATTCTTTCTCCACGCAGGCTATTCTTTGCATAATCCAAGATTGGAGTTCCTCCCCCGACTGTACCGCTGAATTTTAGCTGGACTTGGTTGTATGTTGCAAGCTCAATCAATGATGGAAATGCAAGTGCAAGTGGTCCCTTGTTTACGGTAATGACGTGTAGCCCTTTTTTCATCGCACTAACAATGTGCGACATGCCAGGCTCTGCATCCTTGTAATTACTTGGAGTAGTTTCTATCAAAACTTCGGCATCCATACCGTTTATCATGTCAAGGCCGTTTGCATCTCTTTCCTTGTTGTGGTATTTTCGTATGCTTCCATATTTTTTCTTCACTTCTAATAATCGGTTCAAATCAAGTCCTGCAGAAGATGCTGCTGAACCCTTGGAATCAAAAACGCCTACTATTCTTGGCTTTAGTCCATGTTTTGCATACAGGTCTTCTGATCTAGAAAGTAAAAGTTTTGCAAAACTCTGTCCTACAACTCCAAAACCTGATAGTATTATTCGCAATATCCACAAGACACATTTTGGTATTAATTAAGATTGACGAATTCTGAGATTGCTTTATTAAAGCAATGAAGAAAAATTATCACGTGGTACCAAAAAAGTATCTTTATGCGGCAATATCGGGTTTAGTTATAGTTGCAGTTGTTATAGTAGTTATTCAATTTGTTATTCCAATGACAAGTCAAGGTGATACTTCAAACCAAGTAGCATTTCTTGATTTTTCATATGATGAAGAAAACTCTGATCTAAAATCTGATCTGGCAACACATCATATCAATATGACAAATCCGATCAGACTTAGCAGTGCAGTTGATGTCAAACAATACTGTGATTTCATTAACGATCCTCAAAAACAGGCACTTGTTACATACTGTACATCTACTGTACTCAAAGACAAGATGGGAACTCTTGGTGATATTGACATGGTAGGCTCATCTGACGTACCAGGTCTTGTAGTTGTAGCACTTGAACTTGATCCAACAATGAGTGATTATGCTAATGTAAAGACAGTCTTTGGAGTTGTACTAAACAGTACAATCTGTCAATGCTGGTCACCACAAAATCCTGGTGGATATTCATCTCTTTCTGACATGGTTGATGCATTGCGAACATTTCATGTAAATGGAAAACAACCAAACAGCACTACGCATACTGTAGCACTTGGAAACAAGCATTTTGAGATTGAGCTTACCACAAATGATGGTGGCTATCTGTGGAAGCTTCTGGTTGCCAAGTAATTAATTCACCTTGGTTTACGAAGGTTGACGTGACTCTTTAATCCGTAGAAAATAGATTTTGGTGTTATCATTGCTTGAATATCTGTGGCTCTTGCCACTTGGTTTTGTAGCTGGTGTAATAGGATCCATGATAGGGCTGGGAGGTGGATTCGTAATGGTGCCAGTGTTAACTTTTTCTGGATTTGTTCCAACACTTGCTGCAAGTGATAGTCTCTTTGCAGCATTTAGCAACTCGGTAGCATCTACTGTTTCTTATGCCAAGCAAAAAAGAATCGTATATTCACTTGGACTAAAACTTGCACTCTTTGCAATTCCTGGAACAATACTTGGTGCGTACATCTCCGATGACGTCTCGGCATCGTTATTCAAGTTGCTATTTGGAGCCGTATTGGTGTCATCAGGTGTGTACATTTATCTACGAAGAAAAATGGAATCAAGAGAACAGAACCTGTCAAAACAGGTGATGGTTTTTGCAGTTGGTGCAAGTTTCTTTGCAGGCATCATCTCTAGCTTGTTTGGAATTGGGGGCGGTACTGTCTTTGTACCATTGATGGTGGTTGCAATTGGACTGTCAATGAAACTTGCTGCGCCAACATCGCAGTTCATCTTGATGTTTGTAGCTGCATCTGGCATGATAGTGCACTCTGCACTTGGTCATCCAAACTACTATGAAGCGGGGATGCTCTCAATTGGTTCATTTGTAGGAGGAATTGTTGGAAGCAAATTATCTACACGTGTAAATGAGCAAAAACTTCGTCTATTTATCATAGTTGTACTTGGCATCACTGCTGCCAAACTTGTCATTGATGCACTGGCGGGTCCTTTTTAATTTGGTATAGATTTCTTTTTGAAATCACCACTGTTTTTCCATCCGGGTCTTTTCCTTCAAAATCTATTCCAATCAAGCCAAACTCTTCATTTATCTCACGTTTCTCAGATATTACAAATTTTATCTCTAATTTGTCACCTGTGTGGAGAGGTTTTAGAAATCTTGTCTGTCTGTTGTTCCAGTCTTGGTCCCCATCAACCCCATAAAAGATCAAGAGGTTCCCATACATCTCATCAAGTCTTGTAAATTCTCCTTCCATCTTTGAGAGTATGGCTCTACCTGAAACCATCTTTTTCTCCTGGTTTGATTTCATGTTTTCATAAATGATATTTTTAATTCCTGAAAACAAAAGATATGTGTCAAGTTCTGTACTTGATATGGTACATTCTGAATAAAATTCGTCTCCGACGTTTATCTCTGAAAACCTTTTCATCAGGATCTTGTTTCGTCTGGATAGTAAATTATTTCTACATTGTTTACTGATTTTCCAGATGTAAGATAGTTGATTGCTTTCATGATGTTGTCATTGTTTGACTCTGTACCTTCTACACTTCCTGGGAGCACTAGATACATTCGAAGTTTTGATTTTAGTACATCGCTTAGCTCTTGGTTTACAGTTGTTGCAAATGGTCTGAGTGCACCCCTGAATACCTCTACTCTTGCTCTGTCTGCACCAGTTGTCTTGGCACCTGCTGGCATGTCTGGCCCTATGATTATCATGTTGCCTTCCTTGCCCTTGAAAAGTGGTGGGTTCTTTGCCCCTCCTGGAACAAAGATGCCAAGTGATTCTTGCATGAAAATAGCTGGAGTGTTTATGAACTTGTCAACTAGGCCATCCCAGTCTTTTCTTACCAAGTCAACCAGCTTGCCTACTTGAGGAACTTTGCCTGTCATGTAGATTACATTGCCAATTGGTCCAACTTTTTGTGTCGCAGTGTTTAGCATTCTTTTTACATTTTCTTGGCTTGTTAGGTCCATGACATGAGAGTGGAACTTTGCTAGTCTTTCTTCTGCGATTTTGGGACTAGTTTTTGAAATTAGTATCACTGTCTTTCCTCCAACACTCTCAATTTTTTGTGCCAAGTGTTCGGCTCTTGCTACATCTGACTCGTCAGTTGCATCAAGGGCAAATACTGTAATTTTGGAACTAAAATCTGGTTGCACTTCGGGTATGGAGCATGCAATATGTGGCTTGACTGGATAAAACACTCGGTCGCCAGGTATTACCTTGCCGTTTAGAATCTGTGCAATGCTGTCATCACTTAGCATCAAAACTGTTTCTGCAACTTGTTGTTGTGTCAAAAACTGCTCATCTGCAATCATTTTACTTGTATTGTTCTGGACTTTTTCTGCAATCTGCTGTATCTTTGCAAGTAGTGCAGAAATTGTAGTACCAAGTTTTACAATGTCTGATTCTGATGTGATTGATTTTAATTTTGCAAGTTTAGATGCTGCTTTTGCAATTCCATCCTTCACTATTTTTTCGTCTTCTCCAAGCAATGGAAGTATGTCATTGTTTACTGACTCAACTTCTTCTGGTGTGAGGTTTTCAAAACCGCTTACTCTCATAAATTCTGCAGCTGCTTTTGGATATACTGTTTTGTAAATCCTGTCCGAGTGAACTGGTCCGGGATTTGTTGCAATTGATATAATTTTTTTATCAGTAATTTCCCATGACATGGCTTCGGCAAGTCTATTCTTTGCTCCTTGGGATGCAGTGTATGGACTTCTAAACCTGTAAGGTCTTTGTTCGTATGGACGCTCTTCTGTAAAGAATGTGGATATTGTAACTATCTTGGAACCAGGTTTCATTGTCTTGATTGCCTGAGATGATGTCCAAAATGTTCCTGTGAGATGAATTCCTACTGTACTCTTAAATTCGGAGATTGGGGCATTTGCAAAACAAGTTACAGGTCCTGAGACTCCTGCATTGTTTACTACAATATCTACTGCACCATGTGATTTTTTGAGATCTTCGAACATCTTTGAGACTCCCTCCTC
>DATEZN010000141.1:0-3026 GCA_035255545.1 Nitrosotalea sp.
AAAATAGTCAGAAACTATTACAGGATGCATACAACACATGGAAAACTATAGGGGTTGTATCAAGTAGAGAAATATGGCTAAGACGAAAAGACCAAACGATATTTCCAGTTTTACTCAGTGCCACCAATTTGTACGATAACGATGGTATGATGATAGGAAGTAATACAACAATAAAAGACATGACAGAAATCCATAATGCAAAAAAAGAGATTGAGGAACACAAACTAAAAAATCTCAATGTCATTGGAGATCTATCAGCTAGAATATCACATGATTTTAGAAATCCCATATCAATAATCAGAAATAGCCTAGAACTAATGAAGATACAAAATCAAAATCTTAGTGAGAAAAACAAGAATCACATATTAATGATGGAGCGTGCCATTGCAAGAATATCTCATCAGCTAGAAGAGGTCCTAGACTATGTCTTGCCAAGTCCACTGGATCTGAAGACCCATTCATTATCTAATATTTTAGAATCTGCAATCTCTAAGATAGATTTTGGAGAAATAGTGTTAAGTATTCCAAAAGAGGATCGTGTCATAATATGTGATGGGGCGAAAATTGAGATTGTTTTTACCAATTTAATATTAAATGCGGTTCAAGCCATGGAAAAAAAGGGCAGCATATATGTAAAAATCACCGACATGGTAGATTCCACCACAATAGAAGTGGAAGATACTGGTCCGGGCATACCAAAACACCTGATAGAAAAAATGTTTGAACCCCTATTTACAACAAGACAGATTGGAACAGGTTTGGGGTTGGTCAGCTGCAAAAGCATCATAGAAAAACACAATGGTACAATTGACATAATGACTCAGATTGGAAAGGGGACCACATTTATCATAAAGCTACCAAAACTCAAACCAATCAAGACCCCTAAATTGTAGGGGATCACGCTTAGGATTTCTTTTGATTGCACTTGGAAAAAGAAGAAAATTGTACTAAGGCTTTCCTATTCGGAAGACATTAGTACTACATTTTGGGCATGTGCCCTTTACCGCAGGTCGTCCGTTCTTTAGCTTAACTTCCTTTGGATTTGAGATGTCGACTTTTTTTCTGCATTTTACGCAGTACGCTTGAGTCATTTCAACTTCTTACGAAGGAAGTGGTATATAGCAAGACGCTGTAAAAATTATTTCACTATACACTAGAGGGTGTTAAATTTTTACATGGGCTAATTCAGATCATAGATCCAGTTTTTATATGAAAACAGGTATTTTTATGATATTTCTTACGAGGAAAGGATCCAACACCATGAAATTAACAAATAGGCCACAAGAATAATCAAATTGTTGAATGTAGTTATGCTTTTAAAAGCCACGAAAAGACACACCTGAATGGCAACTAAGAAAGGTATTATCATCACTGCCGTCATATTAGCAGTCATATCAGGAGCAAGTTTTGTAGTATGGTTCCTACCACAAAACCATGGATCTTCTGTTGTGGTTTCAGATTACAAAAGTGAATTAGATAGTGTGAAAGAGAGACATTCCCTCATCATTGCAGACATGGAATCAAACCTCAATGGGTTATTAGACAAGTCAGTATCACCGGACAACTTTACAAGCCAAGCCCAAATTTCATCATCTCAAGTTACTTCATTGATAACTGAGATGGTAGAGAGTAACCCACCAGCAGAATGGAAGCAGAGCTATGGTGCATATTATGAATCTCTCAAAAAGTATAACGATTACCTAGCCGAGACAATATCTCTTGCAAACAAGATCAAGGGAGAAGCACCCTCAAGCGATATCAGCGATGAGATGTCAAAGCTTGAATCTCTCAAGAAAGAGTCAGACACTTTAGCATTAGAATCGAATCAAACTCGTCCATAAAATTGTCAAATTGATAGAAACTACATTAATTAATAGGAAATGCTATTTTCGTCTATACCATGTCAACAAAAGAAGCTAGTTTGCAAAGCAGGATAACTGAGACAAAGACCAGTCGACTCTTGGTGATTTGTGTTGACAGAGACGACGACATTGGAAGTAAGGCAGGGGTTGTTACTCCAGTGATTGGTCGTAATGCATGTATAGAAGCAGCCCAACGACTTGCACTAGAAGATCCAGAAGATGCAGATTCTAATTCAATTTTTGCGGCTGTTAAAACATTTGAGGATTTGACAAGCAAGGGATATCAGGCAGAGGTTGCACTTGTTTCAGGTACAGAACACAAAGGAGTGCAAGGAGATGAAAAAATTGTTGCCCAAGTCAAGGCAATTACAATGAAATTTTCTGCAAACGGAGCAGTCATAGTATCAGATGGTGAAGATGATGAAAGTGTCATACCAATAATTCAAAATGTATTGCCCATAGTTTCTGTAAAAAGAGTGGTAATGCGTGCAAGCAGATCAGTTGAATATTCTTATGCAGTCTTGGGAAGATATCTCAAAACAATTGCATTTGATTCAAAATATTCCAAGTTCTTTCTAGGCGTTCCCGGAATGCTTTTGTTAATAGGCGGAGTGGCAACTGTTCTCGGACTAACCCGAGAAATATTTGCAGTCCTAGTAAGCATCTTGGGAGGAGCATTTCTAATAAGAGCATTTGATATTGATAGAGCTTGGACAAATTGGAACAAACCCACACCAGGAGGATTCATACGAACATTTACTCTAGTAGCAGGAGTTGTAATGATTCTTGCATCAATTACAGCCGGCATTGGTGCGGCAGTACCCGGTATCACTACAAAGCCTGACAGTATTTTGAAATTAGTTTTGAATCAGCAAACAACTGGACTTTTCATATCAGGAATGTTACCTTTCCTTTGGATGGGAATAGGATGTATTTTTGGAGGTTCGTTGTTAAGTAGTTGGTTCAAGGGAAGTATCAGATCAATTACAGACATACTAAGACTCATCGTATTAGTTACACTTTATCCAGTTGTTTCCCAGTTTACAACAATCATGGTAAAAGGAGAGAGTCCATTTACCCTCATCCCTCCGTTACTAATCGGTCTTGCAGTAATACTGATATCAGCATCCTTACTCTTCCATAAATATAGAAAGAAGAAGGGTG
>DATEZN010000142.1:0-2685 GCA_035255545.1 Nitrosotalea sp.
ACAGTCACACTTTTGGCTCGTGGTCAGGCAATACCTACTGCAGTGGCAGTTGCAAACATTGTAACTGAAAACATGATGAAAGGAAATTCTAAAATTGTTGACATTATTGTAGATAGTGAAGAAGAAAAAGACAGACCACTAGTATCAATTATTAAAATTACTGTGACAAAAACAAACTAGAAAGAACTGCCGGGTCCTTTCAAGAGCATATTTTCACATTCTTTACAGACTGCTTCATCTATGTTTGATTCAAGCTTGTGGTGTATGTCACATATCAATAGACTAGACTTGATGTAATTGCAGAGACCGATGAACTTTGAAAGACTTGCGGGAGTATATGCCATCTTTGACGCAAGATTGTTTGAAATGTCATTTATCATCTCTGATACTTCTTTTACTGATAACAACTTGGCTATCAAGACTGGATCGCCTCTTGTTCCTCTGACGTAATTACTAATAGCTGCCTGGGTTACTCCTAATAATTTTGAAACTTCTTCTTCTCTTATCTTGTGCTCTTCAATCAGCTTTTTTGCAAGTATTGCTCTGAGTGCAGGTATGAGAGTCTTGGTTTCTATCTCTGACGGAAGAAGCATATGCAAAAATGTTGTTATAAAATATTTAAACCTAGTCATATTTTTCATGATGACTTATTTTAGAGGGTGAGAAAAGATCTGTTGATTGCAAGAAATTTTACAAAAGATCAATACGCTTGTAACTGGATCTGTGAAAAACCATGGGTGTGATTCTATTGCGCTCTCTGGTGGACTGGACAGTTCAATTCTTGCTTCATGTGTAGACAAGAAAACCCGGGCATTTGCACTGATTGCTAAAGATTTTCCTTCAACAGATCTGGTACATGCACAACTTGTAGCAAAATTGTATGGCCTAAAACTTGATGTCATAACCGCTGATGTGGATTCTCTTCTTTCTGCTGTGGAAGATACGATCAAAATACTGGAGGTGTTCAATCCAATAGAGATCAGAAATAATATTGTTGTATATCTTACAATGAAGACTGCAAAGGAACATGGATTCAAATCTATTATGACTGGCGATGGCGCAGATGAGCTCTTTGCTGGGTATAATTTTTTCAAGAAAATGTCTCCAATGGAACTTGAAAAAGATCTAGAACGTATTTGGAGTGTAATGCACTTTCCATCAAAGGTGATATCAAAATCAATTGGAGTTGCATTGCACACTCCGTTTCTTGATGATGCTGTATCTGAATATGCAAAAAAGATCGCACCAGAGTTCAAAGTGCATGAGGAAAATGGTACAAAATATGGAAAGTGGATACTACGCAAGGCCTTTGAAAATACTCTACCTAAATCAATTGCCTGGAGAGATAAATCTGCAATGCAAGACGGTTCTGGAACAAGTGGTCTAACATCTTTTCTTGATGGTATGATAACTGATTCTGCATTTGCTGCAAAATCAAGACACTATGGGGAAAAGGAAAAAGTTGTTTTATTTTCAAAGGAATCATTGCACTATTACGAAATATATCGCAAGTACTTTGACATGCCACACACTCTAGGTAAATCTGATTTCAAGTGTCCAAACTGTAACTATTCGCTAAAACCTGGTTCCCACTTTTGTCGTATGTGTGGAAGTTTTCCTATTTAGATTTCTTCCACTTGTTGGGCTTTCTAGTAAAAATTCTCTTGCATCCATGGCAGCAAAAATAATATTTTTTGCCTTCATATTCATGAACCAGGGCAAGACTCTCATCTAGTTCAATTCCACATACTGGATCAACTGGCATATTGAGACTCGTCTGACGTTTGTATTTAAAACTTACATCTTGAAACCATGATTTGGATACAAAAAGATGTAGACTGTGCATATATTAGATCGTATTATGCCTAAAATGAGTTTTCTATATCTAAAATAATAATTTTAATCGCAAGAACTAGATGTTATACCAACTGGATTATTTTCTGCAATATCTCATTTTCCACATGTCGTGTCCACAACATTTCTGGAATATCTATTGCTAGAAACAACACAGACAAGAGTAATGTCTCTACCACTGCAACTGCAATGTTTTGTACCCATTTACCAATTCCAATATGTATTGCAAAGTTGTCTGAATTCCCGGTAATCATAATTGTAAAAGCCCTGTCTGCTGTGATGATATCTCTGAGGATGCCTGCTTTCTGTGCTTGGATTATTATTCCAATTGGGGAATTTGTTGTTAACTGTGTTTTGTATCCGTCTGCATCTAGCATTGTTACTATTTGCTGTGCTAGTTGATTCAAATCCTTGCCCTTATTTTGAAAATTAACTATTTTTTCAGAATGCATGTCTATTCTGTAGCCACCCGTATAATTTCAGGCATTTGTTTACCTTTTCCTTGAGCAAGTGCTGATATTCCTCCAGTCAAACTTTCAGTTGCAATACCTTTGCCTCCAAGTACTTTTACTGCATTCAATGAAGTATATCCTGCCATGCAAACAAGCAATGATTTGCGAGAGCCCTCAAGAGCTTTATTCAATTCATCTGGAATTTGTTGTGTTGCTAGCATTTTCTCAACATCTCTTGCCTTTGGAACAAAGACCTTGCTCTTGTCAATGCCAAGAGTTTGTGCAATTAGTTCAATTCCCTCCTCACGTGGAGTATACTGGGTATGAATCCAGATTACCTTGTCATATTCTCCTACACTTGATACAGCTTCTTGGAGTG
>DATEZN010000143.1:0-2568 GCA_035255545.1 Nitrosotalea sp.
TAAAAAACCTGTACATAGATACTTGGATTTTTCTTTTAAAAATAAAGTAATAGATGATCGTATGATGTCTCTAGTACAAGAAAATAATGTAATTGTGGTTATTATTCATCCATGGCTTTTAATGGAAACTTCCAATCCTAAAGAATTAATCTCTTATGACATGGACGAGTTTGTAAAAAATCTAAATAGTTTGTTACAAGCTTGTGATAAGACTGGTAAAAAAGTTACATGTGTTACTCTTTCCGAACTGCGTTCAAAATATCTTATGACTCGTCAAACATGAACTCAAATTATTATTTTATAAGGTAAATTTTATAGTATTCACATATAACCTACCTATCCTTTTCATCTAGCAGAACAAGTGTAATCTGATTGAGATTTAAGATATCTGATGTTACTTTACGAGATGGAAGCTATGTTACTAATTTTAATTTTAATGCGGATCTTGTAAAAAACATATGTAAAGGATTAGAAGATAGTGGCATCGATTTAATTGAAATAGGTCACGGCTATGGTCTTGGCGGTAAGAGAAAATTTGGTGGCAATCTTGATGATGCTGAACACATCATTGCAGCTAAATCAGTCACAAGAACTGCAAAAATAGGAGTTTTTTTCATTCCTGGAATTGGAACGTTAGAAGATTTAAAAAAAGCAGCAGAATTGGGAATAGATTTTGTAAGAATTGGTACTAACATAAATCAGGTTGACGAGGCTGAACCATATCTCAGACTATCAAAGGATTTAGGGATATCATCTACAAGCTTCTTTATGAAATCATATGCTTTAACACCTGAGAAATGCAATGTTCCAGTAAAAAAAGCAGAAAAATTTGGTGCAGACAAAATAATGATAGTAGATTCATCGGGAGGCATGTGGCCAAAGTTGGTAATTGAATACATCAAGAATGCAAAAGAAAATACTTCTCTAGAAATAGGTTTTCATGGACATAACAATCTTTGTCTGGCGGCATCTAATAGTTTGGCAGCTCTTGAATCTGGTGCTACATGTATTGATACAACCCTTTACGGTATTGGGAGAAGTGGAGGAAATACTCAAACTGAAGTTTTACTTACCATACTAAAAAAACAAGGATATGACATTACTGCTAATTTGAAAAAGCTTTATGATACAGCTAATCAATATGTACAGCCTATTTGGAATCGTGGCTCAGATTCTCTTGATATTGTTATGGGAAGTGCGGATTTCCATTCATCTTTTATCAATGTAATTGAAAAATACGCATCTCTTTACAAAATAGATAAACGTGATTTGATTATTGAAGTAACAAAATTGGAGAAAGAAAATATCACAGAACAAATTGTTGAAAATTTAGCTAAAGAGATCATCATTAAACAACAAACTTGATTGTTTGTTCAACTAGTGAAAGTCTTTTTTTAGCTTGTTGTAAGTTATTACCTTTTACGAGCAAGAACCCTGGTCTCTTTAATCCGTCAGATAGTGGTTGTACAGTGTCTCCTTTTTTTGCTTTTAGCCAAAAGTCTACTATCCACGAAAATTTTTTCACCCTATTAACACCGGATATTTTCTTAATTTTTCCAGGTTCAGGATGAAAGAAACTATACACTACTCCATGATTATATTTTGGTTGCAGAGATCCAATTTCCATTCCAAGTAATATTGACATCATTTTACCCATCATGTTGATACCACATAAGCTTGGAACTACTAGAGATGGTATGTAACCACTAGCTCCGCCTCGAGCTCCAAAATCAAAGACATATGCTTTTTCATTCATGGACATGGCTTCTATATGACAAATTCCATTTTTAATTCCTAAAGAATTAATGGATTTTATGGCCGCGTTTATCAATGCCATCTTTGTTCTTCGATTTTCATCGGATGGGTAGAATAAACTAAGATCAACACAAAATTTATCGACGGTTCTCAACTTATCAGAAATTGCAAGCACATGAGTTTTACCATTAATTGTTATTGATTCGATTGAATGTGCCATCCCATTCAGAAATTTCTCAACTATTACATCTTTGGTGAAAGAATTATGTAAAGTATGTTCAAAATACTTTTTCAAATCCTCTATATTGTTTACTCTTATCACCCCTCTACTAGCTCCATAACTGGATCCAGGTTTCAATATTATTGGAAATCCTATTTCTTTGGCAAATTCTATTGCCTCATTTATTGTGGTTGTCTTTTTGTGTAATGCTATTGGTACTTTATCTTTGGAAAATTTCTCAAATAACATTGCTTTATTTGTCGCTAATTCTGCAGTTTGGACGCCTATTGTTTTTAATCCTAAAGTCTCTGACGCAAAAGCAGCAGGCACCACAGCATATTCACCAGTAGGTAATATTGCATCAACCTTTTCTTGTCTTGCCACTTTGAGTACATTGAATTTACTATTTCCGTTACTTGTAATTGCTTTATCACATATTTTGAATCCAGGTGCATTTGGATCTTTATCCATTACAATCGTGTATATCCCCATTTTTTTTGCAGTTAGGATTATTGGTAAATGAACATGTCCTGCCCCTAGAATAAGTATTTTATGAGTCATTTACTTCAAGAAAAGTTGTGTGTTATATAATA
>DATEZN010000144.1:0-3285 GCA_035255545.1 Nitrosotalea sp.
ATAAAACTGGTCAAGGCTTTCATCTGTAAATCCTGTACCGACCTTGCATATGCTAGGAAATGTATCTGACTTGTCATCGTATGCAGACAAGAGCAGAGCACCATATCTTCCAGTTCTTCTTCCCCTGCCATAAAATGCACCCACCACCACCAAGTCGATGCTATCACCAAGTTCATTTCTGTACTCTCGTTTGAGCTTGAGCCAATTGTTTGCCCTTGCGCCTGCTCGATATGGCGAATCCAATTGTTTTAACATTATTCCCTCGCATCCCGAATTTATTGCGTTTTCTAAACTGTCTTCTACCTCACTATCTGATTTTACAAATACCATTGGCATTATTTTTGCAAACGTGTCTTCTGTTACGTTTTTTTCTAACAATCTTCTTCTTTGAATGTATGGTAAATCCAAACAACTTTTTTTATCCATTGATAAAATATCAAAAAAGTTTACCGTGATTGGATATTCTTGAACAGCTTGGGCAATCTTGTACTTGCGTCTTCTGTGCATTAGTTCCTGAAATGGTAAAAACTCGCCCGTGTCATCGTTCATAGCAACAACTTCGGCTTCCAATATTATCTCATCTGGCTTTAATGCCTTACCGATGTTTTCTACGATATCTGGATAGTAACTTGTTATGTTTTCAAGACTGCGAGAGTACAGGATAATTTTTTCTTCTTGTCTGTGTACTTGGACTCTTTCTCCATCAAGCTTGTACTCTGATACAAATTCTGCACCCATTTTTTCGTGAGCCTCTTGTGGACTCTTTACTCTTTCAGCAAGCATTGGACGAATCGGACTAAATATTGTCACTTGAAAATCTTTTAGTGATTCCAATCCGTTTTCTGCAACTGAATTGGCTACCTTGCCCAAATCGCTGCAAACGTTATACGCATGTTCTAGTGCGGGTCTGTTTTCTTTGGAGCCTGTATATGCAACAGATAATGCATCAAGTATGGTATAGTCTGCAATGCCCAGCCTAAGATTTGATGTTATTATTTTTGCAATAAATCCTCCCTCTATTGGGGTTGCATCATTTAGCAGACTAGAAATGTATTTCATCTTCATATCTTGTGATCTTGCCCCCTTTAGCTCTGCAATTTTGTATAGAGTATCATAGACTCGTTCAACTGTAATGTTTTGGCTCAGAAAAGTTGTCTGGGTTTTTTGTTCTAGTATCTTTGAAGCTACTTGGCCAAAATCTCCGGTATCCCTGTATTCGTCTTCTATTTTTTTAATTGATATTGCAGATGATTTTGAAAGGGCCTTGATTGCAATTTTTTCTGCAATGCCAATCTCCACTCCCTCGTGGTCAGGTCGTAGTTTTCCCTGTAAAAGATAGATGACTTTGGAAATAATATCAGGCGGTGTGATTTTAAACAAATCTACAAGATGTTGCGTAAGCTCTAGTCGTTTTGTTGTATTTTCCATGTAACCTAGGGTGTCTGCAACAAGGGAAAATTTCATCTGGGAATTCTCACAATATACAGGATAAATGCATAAAGTTATTTCTTGTGCAAGTGCGCCTGGATTTTTAATTTGATTTCAGTAGATCTCTTGGTTATTGTTGCATGAAAGTCTGTATATTCTTCTGAATCAAGGAACCTCTTGTTTCTCTTCAAGAATCCATCAAAGAACACTCCTCCAATATGTCCAACATAAAGGCCTGTGGCAAAATCTTCCATGTTTGTAATTGGCCAAGTCTTTGCCTCTGATATGACCATTGTTGGATAGTCAAGAGCATATGTTATCACATCGTTTAGGTTCTTTTCTTCAATGACGTCAAGGCCCATGATACAAAGCATCTTTTTCTAGTATTTAGAATTTCTCAAATTTTTTGTTCGTTTATAAATAGGTGGAGAAAAGAATTCTACATGGGCGGCGGCAAGAAGCAATCTCCAGCACAGGCAGAAAAATCACAGACTGCCGAGTCTACTAAGAAGGATGGACAGAAGAAAGGAGATAGAAAAGATCAAAAGCCACGAACCAACATATCGGTTATAATTGATGAAAATCAGGCAATGAACTTTATCAAGGGCGCCAAAGTCTTTACCGTTCAGGAATTATCAAGACAAACAAATGTCAAGGTTTCTGCAGCAAATGCACTATTGCAGACTCTGCTTAAGAAAGGTGCTGTGAAAAGAATTGGTGGCTATAGCGGACACCACGTTTACGTTCCAGCTTGAGTTATTAAAAATATATCGCCAGGTTTTACGTTTTTCAAAGATTCTATATTTTCTGTTATCTTTCCCACCAACGTCATAGGTTTTGTGCCAGGTGTATCTTCTATGAAAAAACAGATGGAACTATTTGAAGCAAGAAATGTAACGTCACCCTTTTTGAACTGGGTTTTGAGTTTTTCTCCACCTGTTTTGATGTTTGTATCAACATATGCTATACTGTTTCCCATCATGTGGGCATTACCTTCTATTGGAATTGATCGAGCTATGCCACCGACTGTTTTTGGAGCCAAGTGACGCTTTAATTCTAAATTGAGAATTGCCTTGCCTTTCAAAGATAATGCAAAATCAAGCTTGGAAACAGAGCCTGCACTCATTTTTGAGGACAAGGATTATGAATATATAACGTTTCTTTATCCAAGTTCTCAATGTCGGATGAACCTGAGGAAGTAAGTGTAGATACCGAAGAGGTTCAGCCAGTAGAAGAAGAAGAACCAATAGCTCCTATAGTAGTTGAAACAGTCGAAGCTCAATCTGAAGAAGAGGAAGAAGTCAAGCCTGGGAAGAAAGGTAAGAAAGAGCTTAGTGCTGAAGAGATTGCAGAACAGGAAAGATTACGAAAGATAATTGATGCTCGTGAAATTATTGACATTGATCCAGTGCATGAAGTAGTAGAGTATGAGACAACCGGTAAGGGTAAAGTAATGATAGGTCCTCCAACACTCACAAGATTTGAGAAAGCTAGAATACTTGGTGCACGTGCACTACAGTTGTCTCTTGGCGCACCTCCGTTCATACCTGTACCAAAAGATGTTGCAACATCACTTGATCTTGCATATGCTGAACTTGAAAAACGTGTTATTCCAATTACCATTAGACGAGTTTTACCAAACGGTGACTTTCAAAATATTCCAATCGATCTTTTTGACTAATGGATGATTGGTCGATAAGACTTTAATAGAATGCAGAAATGGTGGTGATAGAGTTTTGTTGAGCGGTGTAGAAAAAATCCAGTTAAACGATCCTGCCAATCCTGAAGGCCGTACAATAATAATTTATCAACAAGATATCGTACCATGTGCACTCGATCTTTTATCTGAACTTGTAA
>DATEZN010000145.1:0-3466 GCA_035255545.1 Nitrosotalea sp.
CCCTATTTAAGACATGTTTTGAATTTCTACTGGTACAATTAATTTTATTAAACATGATACCAAGATTGAAATTAAAATGAACCGTGTCCAAAAATATCTAGTTTCTGTTCTTGTATCAGTATCCATAGTGGGCATCTTTGGTATACCATTAGGAGATCCAAAGTTTTTCGTTCAAGCCATTGTATTAGAATCAGCATTTATCGCACTTGCGGTAACATCGTGGAAAAATTTCAGATATGCATACATTCCAAATTTCATTATCGCGTGTCTAGTAATAGTTGGAAATACTGCATCTCCAAAACATTTGGAGATAATGTCTACGTTACATCCATTTTACAATGGAATTGTATTAATTGTTGGAGGGTACATTTTACAAGGATTACTGCTTGTTACAAATACAATGACACTCAAACAGTACAAGAAAATCAAATAGAATAATCTGTGATAAAAAAAATCAAATAATTATTTATAAGAAATTTAGAATTTTTAGGCACAAAATATCAGAACTAGAAGGTGCCGCCGGCAAGACTTGAACATGCGACAGCTCGGTCTTCAGCCGAGTGCTCTCCCGGGCTGAGCTACGGCGGCACATTTCATTAACCAATTCTGGGGGAATTAAAGTGTGTCTCTTACTTTTTCCAAGCAACATCAGAAATTTTTTTTCTTTTGTTTATTGTTCGCGCTACAACAAAAAGAAGATCAGATAATCTGTTCATGTAGATTAAACAAGCATTGTTGACATCTTCAGATTCTGACAAGTGCACCATGTTTGTTTCGGCTCTTCTACAGATTGCTCGTGCAAGATGGACATGTGAGGCAATCAAGTCCCCACCAGGCAAAATAAAGTATGTTATTTGAGACAATTTTTCTTCAAGACGGTCTATCTCTTTTTCAAGATATGATACCATTTCAGATGTAACTCGGTTTGATGTATTTTCTGGATTTGGGTTTGCAAGGTCTGCACCAACTACAAAAAGATCATTTTGAATTTTTGTTAATAAATCACGAATGTCTTTTCCAAGTTTTGATGACAAAATTATGCCAATTGAGGCATTTAGTTCATCAACCATACCATAAGATGCAATTCGTGTGTTTGATTTCTTTACGCGCTTGTTACCAATTAGACCAGTGGTTCCGTCATCACCAGTTTTAGTGTAAATTTTCATAGATGAATGACGGTATAATAATTGCCATTTTAATCTTGTTTGAAAATGTCGATTTGAAAAAATTAGACATACTCAAAGATTAAAACTGACGCATTTCATACAACTCTCAAATGTTGTTTGATTTTTTCTATCTTGCATCAGAACTCAAAAAAGTTCAGCGCACTGGATGGAAAAGCAAGGTAGGAATTGAACACCCGGAATCCGTGGCAGACCATTCTTACGGAACTGCAATTATGGCCATGGTCTTCTCAGACATACAAGATCTTGATACTGGAAAGATTCTCAAGATGGCGCTTCTTCATGATTTGGCAGAATCAATTATTGGTGATTTCATGCCAGATGAAATCTCAAAGGAGAATAAAAAAACAGTTGAAGATGAAGCAATGAAAGAAATTCTTGCAAAACTACCAGAAAATATTGCATTACAATATAATAGCATATGGAATGAATACATGCAGGCAAGTACAAAAGAATCCATTCTATTACATGAGATTGATAAATTTGAAATGGCTATTCAAGCTGTAAAATATTCTTCAGAGGGTTTTTCAAATGAAAAACTTGGTGAGTTTATCGATTCTGCAAAAAAAGAGATCAAGTCAAAAGAACTTGTAGACATACTGGATACACTATCGTATAAATAACAAGAATCAGTTTTTCAATTATGCAATATTTTGTGGCACTCAAGATGGGAGAAAAGCGAGTAAAAGAGGCCCGTGAATACCTCAATACATTGTGCAATGATCAAGCCATGCCAGCCTTGGCATTACGAGATAACAAAACCAATGTGTGGGAACCTGTTGGTCAAGAAAATCTTTATGCTGTTTTAAATGACGTGGGAGGATACGTTCTGACAGATTCGACAGGATACATGATAGTAATTTGTGATAAAAACGGAATTTCAAAAGCTCTTGTCAGGAGTTTAGATGTAGAACGAAAGGAAGCTATTGTTGCAAGATTAAGAGAAGATAAAATCGAGGAACATCAGGGAGACGTAGTACTTCCAGTCTAATGATGTTGTATCACGACAAGACCAATTAGCATCAAGATTAAATTAGTACAACCCATTCATTTTAGGAAATGACAAAAAAGTTTTCTCATGACATAGAAGTCAAGGGGCATCTCATTGATTCCATGATATTGACAAAGATCTTTGATGTTATCATGGACCTAAAGGGTGAATTTCAAGTTCAAGAGTTCACGGTTGGCAAGCATAAAAAAGATGCAAGCCACGCAAAACTTTCAATCCAAGGCCAATCTCAAGAACATTTAGACAAAATTCTAGAAGCAATATACCGTGAAGGCGCAACTTCAAAAATCCAGCAAGAAATCTCATTAAAACAAGCACAAAAAGACATGGTCATGCCAGATGATTTTTACAGTACAACTAACAATCATACAGAAATTTTCCACAAAGGAAAATGGATTCGCGTAGAAAACATGATGATGGACAAATGCATCATTGTAAAAGAAAATAGAGCATTTTGCACTCCAATCAGGGACATCAAAAAAGGCGACAAGATAATCGTAGGAGAAAAAGGAATACGTGTCACACCTCCAGAAAGACCAAGAGAAGGAGTCAATCTGTTTCAATTTATGAGCAGCGGAAGTTCAAGTGAAAGACCAACACAGCACATTGCAAGAAAAGTTGCAGAAGACATTTACAAGATAAAAAAACAAGGTGGAAAAATTGTTCTAGTAGGTGGACCTGCGATTGTCCACACCGGAGCATCTGATTCAATCTCGTTATTGATAAGACTTGGATTCATCAATGCAGTTCTTGCAGGAAATGCACTTGCAGTTCATGACATAGAATATTCTACGCTTGGCACATCACTTGGAATGAATGTTCAAGATGGCACACTTGCAGTAAGAGGCCATAGAAATCACATGCAAGCAATAAATGCAGTCTTCAAAGCAGGCTCGATTCGTAAAATGGTAGAAAAAAAAGTATTAAAAAAAGGCATAATGTACGAGTGTATAAAAAATAACGTACCTTTTGTTCTTGCAGGCTCGCTAAGAGATGATGGTCCATTACCAGATGTAATAACAGACATGACAGTAGCCCAACGTAAATACAAAGAGATTGTCAAAGATGCAAAACTTGTCATCATGGTTTCAACAATGCTCCATTCAATTGCTACAGGAAACATGTTACCAGCAGATGTCAAAGTAATTGTAGTAGACATTAGTCAGCCAACAGTAACAAAACTAATGGATAGAGGAACATGGCAAGCACTTGGCATTGTGACAGATGTGGGAGCCTTTTTGCCCCTAGTTACACAAGAGATTCAAAAGATATC
>DATEZN010000146.1:0-4743 GCA_035255545.1 Nitrosotalea sp.
AGATGGTCTAAGCCAAAGTGGAACAAATGCATTAGAGTTTCCCCACATTGCAGAATATATTGAAGATGAAATTTCTCTTGCGCGGTCAGTAAGAAATGATGGCGTTATCGTTTGTGCTAATGTGAGCCAAAAATCTTCCAAGTCTTTTGCCGGGTTGGAGCTCTTACTTGCGGCAATTATTGATGAGTTGATTCCTCCAATGGAAGTGCCTGCAACAACATCGATCTTTATTTTCAGCTTATCAATTGTCTTGTATACTCCACACTCGTAGGCTCCAAGAGAACCTCCGCCTTGGAGAACAAGAACATTTTCCTCACAATCTTTTTCTTTCTTTATGCGCATCTGTTATTCTACTAGATGTATTACGTTATTAGATTATGATGTTTTCTATGATTCTCATGTCTCTATACTAGAGTGGGGTGGATTTTATACGGTTGATCTTGTGGAATGCATTGTGAGATGATAAGATTCCAAGTGATGTTATCCCAACTCCTATAAAATTTCGTACTGTCATGATATAATCTGGCCTTGATGCAATCACGGTTGTATGAAATACTACATAACAATTATCGAGTAACCAAAATGCAAGTGTTATCCATGATACAATGCCTGCAACTAGATAACCAATTCTTGCTTTGTGGAATATCTTGATTGTACTAAAACCAATTGCACTGTACCATCCAATTGATACAACAAGCCACTGTGTTTGATGTATTTCACTTCTATCATCCCAGTAATAATATGTAGTACCCATAAGAGCAAAAGAAAACAGGCAAAAAAGTATTAGTCTATGGTTTATCGAAAAACTTGTCCTGTCTTTACTTGATGTCATTTTTTTCTAGACCATGAATATTGAATGTGATACTATTTTGAAAAGAACTTGATAATTATATCTGATAATCTTTCTGGATCTTCTACATATGGGGAATGTCCACATCCTTCCATTGGCATAAATTCACAGTTTTTGATTAATGAAACAAATTGTTGAGAATACTCGAAAGGTATCAGTTTATCATCCTTGCCCCAAATGACCAGTGTAGGAATGTTGATCTTTTCTAACTTATCAAAAATGTCTGGTGAATTCTTTAACCCTAAAAGTGTGGACAAGAATACCATTTTTGCATTTGGTCTTGACATGTTATTGACAAATCGTTCAATTGATATCTCTGACACCTGCATTCCTGGTCCCACCATCATTTGGTATGCGTTTTTCACAGAATCCTTGTTTGGGTATAATGCTGCCATTGTATATGCATCAAGTGTTGGAGTGGATTTTTTCATTATTCCTGCAGGCGATATGAGGATTATTTTTTCAATTATGGGATTTTGGGTTGCTGCACATTCTGCAGTTATCTGACCTCCAAGTGAAGTGCCAATAATGAGCGTCTTTTTTATTCCAAGTGCTTCCATAAAATCAAAAACAAACTTGATAAAGAATTCAGGAGTATAATCAACTGAAGGCTTGTCACTCTGACCGTATCCAATTATGTCTGGCGCAAAAATATGGTATTTTTTATCCAGAAAAGGCATCAGATTACTCCATCTTTCTGCATATCCGCCTAGTCCATGTAAGAGAATAAGATTGCGATCAGACTGATCGCCATCTTCTAGATATCTAATACTGTTTCTATTTAGCATGACAAATTTTTCCTTCATCAGTCCACTGAAAGTCTTGCAAACAAAATAAGTTTTTAGCGATATTACTTATGACAATATTAGTAAAGCAATATTCACTACGATCTGTAATGCGATCAGGTCTTTTTTGTCATTGTGGTAGCATATTCTAACATCTTTGCATAGGATGACAGGGCAAGTTTTACATAATCATCATATGACTTCATTGCCGACATGGTATTTTCTACAAATGTCTTTTGAAAATTGCTTATCATTTCTATCTCAGATACCGTGGTCTTTGTTATTATTTTGAAATACTTGTCAAATGATTCTATTGCTTTTTGATCCACTCCCATGTTGTCAAGAAACTCTTTTTCTGCGATGTAACATGTTCCGAAAAAGTCTCTTGCAATACGCAAACCTTCTTCCTGCAAGTCTGCAAAATTTTCTATATATGAAGGCAGCAGACCCTCTATCTTCATTATCACCTCATTAGTATTGTCTCTCATTACGTCGCATACTGAAAGGGAATGTTTGTCATTTGTCTTTTCATGTGGTTCCGATTTTGACATTGTTGTATTATTTATGGAGTACATCCTTTTAACAATTTGTTGTATGTGTGTTTGATAGCTAGCAATCTCTATATGTATAGAACTCTAATCTATTCTACCTCACATGTCCGTTCCACCCGACTTTAAAAAATCTCTGGCAAGCTATAAACACAATTCTCTTTTTTGGACAGACTTGCTGTATTTGATGTCAAACAGGCAGCAATCGCTTGCAGCTACTGGACCATTTAGAAAATTTGCAATCAATGCCAAAACACTGAGCACTGAAACCATAGAAATGAATGAAGACATGAACGAGTTTAACACTAGATTATCTGGATATTATAAGCAACTTACCGATACCTGGAATGAGGCCCAGAAAGAATACACTAGAAAAGTACCAGAACTTCCAAATGATGTAGAACACATGGAGGCCTCAAAACGTATATGGATTGATATATTTGAAAATTATTTTACAAGACTTTTTGATTCTACTGAATTTGCAGAGAACTTTGGAAATCTTGTATCAAGTGAACTTGAGATTGCCAAACACTGGAACAACATGGCATCTACATTACTTGAAAGCGCAAACATGCCTACAAAGAAGGAAATGGATGAAGTGTACAAAGAATTACACTCTTTGCGAAAAAGAGTTGCCAAACTTGAAAAAATAGCAAACAAGGGAGGAACTCCAAATGGCCAATGAGATTAAAGTAGACCCTCAAATGTTGGCAGAATTTATCAAGCTCAACAAGAACATATTTGAAGCGCCAAATCTTGCCAAGTCTCTTGATGAGATTAATCTTGAACTCACTCCACATGAAGTTGTATACTCTGAAGGAAAGATTAGATTACTTCACTTCAATCCTCTAGTCCAAAAACAACTAAAGACACCGCTTGTGATTGCATATGCTTTGATAAACAGATTTCATATCTTGGATATACACCCAAAAAAGAGCTGGGTGAAACATTTGCTAAACCAAGGAATTGATGTCTATTTGATTGATTGGGGAACACCAACTCAGATAAATCGACACGAGGGATTTGATGACTATGTTAATGGTTATATGGATAACTGTATTGATTTTGTAAGAAAAGAAACATTGTCTGATGCTATATCTCTACAAGGTTATTGCACTGGTGGAACCTTGTCTACAGTGTATTCTGCACTGTATCCTAAAAAAATCAAGAATTTGACTCTAACTGCACCCGTAATTGATGGGAGGCGAGATAGCACTGTAGTGTCAAACTTGGCAAAACACATGGATGTTGATAAACTAGTAGATACTTTGGGCAATATGCCGCCTGAATTGATGTATTATGTTTTTTCGATTTTAAAACCCTTTGAACAAGGCTTTGAAAAGTATCTTAATTTCTTCAAAAATATTCATGACCATGAATATGTTGAAAACTTTATCCGAGTGGAGAAATGGGTTTCAGACACGCCGCCAATTCCTGGTGAATTGTACAGGCAGTGGATTAAGGATATTTACCAAGAAAACCTACTAATTGATAACAAAATGTATGTAGGTGGAAGACCGGTATCACTGAAAAACATCTCCATGCCTCTACTTACGCAGGTTGCAGTGGGTGATCACTTGGTCTCCCCGGAATGCAGTATGCCTATTCACTATGCGGTATCAAGTGAGGATAAGACACTCAAGATATATCCAACTGGACATGTGGGTATGATCGCCAGTTCATTTTCACAAAAAAAGGTTCTTCCGGAATATGCACAATGGCTAGTGGAAAGATCGGAAAAATAAAAAATAAAAAAATTAATGATCTAGTTCTTGCTTGGAGTCCATGCTGAGAACCACGATTGCAGTATGTTTGCATCCATTGTTGTGAATGCCTTTAGGTTGTCATTGAATGTCTTGATGTTTTGTCTTGCTGCTTCCATTGCTGCTAGTACTGCTTTATTTTGTACTGAACTTGTTTTCACTATCTCATCTGTTGCATCATTAATTGCTTTGAGATAAGTTGGTGGAAGATTTGCTGTAAAGCCGCTCTTTGTTGCTGCTTCTTGCTGGAACTCAATTGCTGTTTCTACTGCATTCTTGTATGCAGTTGCAAATTCTTGCTGTAGGTTTGAGATTGCTTGGATGTATTGTGTGACATTCTTTTCTGCCTCTTCGAAATATCGATTCACATTCTGCTTGTATATTGCGTATGTCTCTTTTGCTTCTGTCTTGCTCATTTTTTCACCTCCTGTCGTGAATTACTTTTATGGATTGGAACTACAATCACTTGGACCAGATCATTTTCCTTGATTCCAATTGCTTCTCTTTCTGCTTCGGGTATGGAAATTCTACCATTGCTTCCAACTGATGTCTTGAATGCGCCCCATGATGAAAATTGGGGTAAATTTTGTGCAAGATTAAACCAGTTGTACATGGCCTTTGGTCCACTCTCTGCAAAAGTTTGTACAAAATCTGCCTGTGTCTTGGTGGTCTTGTCTGCCATCTCTTTTAGTGTGTCCAGTGGATTTGTTTGGTTTGTGTGATTCATCATGTCTCCAAATGTTCTCATAAAGTCCATTTGGGCCTTACCGCTTCGCTGGATCCATTCTCTAAAGATG
>DATEZN010000147.1:0-3297 GCA_035255545.1 Nitrosotalea sp.
CTAAAAAGTCAAGCCAAATCAATATCAGAGTCTGTATCAGAATCTGAGTCAGAGACTGTATCTTCTGATGTCTCTCCAAGTGAAAATATCTGACAATTATTAGGTGTAAACAATTTCAAATATCATAGCCATCTCGAATAAGTTTATTATTTGTGAGTCATGGTGGATGATTGTTTATGTATGGTAGAGCTACTATTCTTGAGATTGCAACAACTCAATATGATATTGACTTAGAAATTGTTACTGTTGCAATGAATGAATTACAGACTCTCTGTGGAGTCACGGAAGGTTTTCTGATAAGCAAACCGATGGAAAGATTTGGTTGGGCTTTTTTCAAAGTGTTGATAAAGATAGAACTTTTCTCTGGAATGGAATTGAAACTGGGAGATCAAATTGCAAAAACCAAAGGAAAAAAACTCGAACATAAATTTGTCACCTTTATGACAAAATTCTTTGAAAACAAAAATGCTAAAGTAAAAGTAAAGCTTGTAGATGCTTAGACTCTTCTTCCTCTTTTACCACCCTTCTTTCTAGTGGTATCATGAGGAATTGGGGTTACGTCGTCAATTCTTCCAATTTTGAATCCGCCTCTTGCTAGTGCTCTGATTGCTGCCTGTGCACCTGGACCTGGAACACGTGAACCGACTCCACCTACTGCTCTCACTCTAATGTGAAGACCTGTGAAGCCCTTGTCATGTGCTGCTTCTACCACTGCTGCGGTAGATTTCATTGCTGCATAAGGAGATGATTCGTATCTGTCTGCGTTAACATGTCGTCCACCAGAACTAATTGCCACAGTCTCTGCACCAGAAACATCTGTAATGTGCACTATGGTATTGTTGAAACTACTGAAAATGTGAGCTATTCCCCATTTTTCCTTAGTTTCTTGTGTAGACAACATTTCAAGACTCTTGAACGGGTTTAAAAAACATTAGGATCTAAGGTGTGTCCAGCCACATCTCTTGATAATCCTGGACTTGTCATTGTCAATCAAAACCACGTTTTTTCCATTAGATACATGACCTATTTCATATAATGTAATATTCACTTTCTTTGCTAAACTTCTAACTTGGTTCAAATCTCTTGGATGTATTGTGAATACAATTTCATATTCCTCACCGCCGCAAAACACTAGATCTTCAAGATTTATTTTATTTTGATGCGCAAATTTGATTACATTATTTCCAGTGGGTAAACTAGTTATCACAAATTTTTTTTTACTCTGTTTACTCATATCATTTAGTGTTATTGCAAGTCCATCGCTTGAATCCATTGATGATGAAAAATATCTGGCAACCTTCAACCCGAAATCTAACCTTGGATTTGGCCTAAAGACTGCTTTTCTAAATCTATTTGCAGCCTGGGATTTTATCTTGTTGCCATTTAGAACAATCTTCAAACCTGCTGAAGAATATCCAAAAGGCCCAGATGTTATTATGATATCTCCTGTTCTTGCACCTCCTCTGGATGGCATTTTCTTATTACCTGCACCAAACATGGATACTTCTATGACAAGCTCTTTTCCTTCGTTAGTATCTCCGCCTACTATGTGAAATCCAAATTCTTTAGAAGCTCTTAGAAAACCATTTGCCAACTCATTGATCATTTTTTGGGTAAAACCTTGTGGTATTGCTAATGCAATGGTGGCAAATATTGGCTTGATTCCTTTACATGCAAAGTCGCTTACACATGAAACTAGACTTTTTCTGGCAACATCTACAAGTTTCATCCCTATGGGAACATCGGTGCTTTGCACCAACATGTCTGATTTCACAACAAATTTGGCATTTTTTATTTTCAGAACCTCGACATCTTCGGCTTGAAATCTTGATTTTTTCCCGAATCTACTTTGAAATGTCTTGATTATTTTTGTCTCATCTGGACTCTTCATAGCTTTGTTTAACCAACTTGGTGATCTGTTTTTCTATCTCTTTGGCTTTATTCAAGTTATTTGACTCTGCAGAAACTCTGATAATGTGTTCAGTATTTGACTGTCTTATCAAGACCCAGCTGTCTTCATCTATTATGGATTTTATTCCATCAATTGTTATTATCTGACTTGATTGTTTTTTCATCTTTTTCAAAAGAATTCCAAGTGTTTTCTTGTGCAGTTTAGAATCTACACTAACTTTAGTTCGTACTTGATGATATCCCTCCATGAATTTGTTTATGTCATCAAACTGTTTTGTTCCAACCATTGATGCAATAAGACCGCTTGTAAGGATACCATCTCTGCACATGTTAAACTCTGGCAAGATAAATCCCGCACTACTTCCTTCTCCGCCAGCTTGTGATTTGGTTTTCAACATCACATCCACAACATTTGCTTCTCCTACTTTTGATCGGTTTACTTGGCCGCCTTCCTGCTTGATAAATTTCTCAATTGCAATGCTTGTGTCAATGCTAAGAACAAATTTCTTGTATCCTTTCTCAAGTGCACCTGCTACCCCAAGACCTAGTGTTACATCTGGAGATTGTTTTTTACCGTTTCTTACTACGACTAGTCTGTCTCCATCAAGATCAAAAGCAAAACCTATGTTTGTCTTTTTTGATGCCTGGACAAGTCCTGACAGTTGATCATTTGTGGGATCTGGACCTCGAGTTGATTTACCTGGTGTACCGTTAATGATGCTTACTTTGCAACCTAATTTTCTTAGCAGCTGAGGGGCAATATCAAATGCCGCTCCTCCGCCCACATCTATTGCTATTTTTGATGATTTTTTTATATCTCCAATTACTTTGGCAGCCTCATCAATATAGCTTGAATCAACTTGGGTTTCAGTTCCAATCTCCTCTCTTTGAAATTTATCTTTCTTTTCCAAGTATTCTAGTTCTAATTCGTTGATCCCTCTTCCGTTTAGGATGAACTTGAGACCATTCCATTCTAATGGATTGTGAGAAGAAGTGATTATCAAACCGCTACCGTATTTTCTTGCTTCTCTGAAAACAACAGGAGTAGGAGATGTGCCTAGATTGTAAACCGATATTCCCCTCTCTAAAAGTGAGGCGATTACAACATTTGTTACAATCTCGCCTGATGGTCTTGTATCTCTACCTATCACACATTTTTGTGACTTGACAAGACGTGAAAAATTTCTACAATAATAAATTATATCTTCAAGATTGAGGTCGTTGCCAAAAATTCCCCTAACCCCAGAAATTGATACTTTCAATGAATCAAAAGCACAAAGGCTTTTTATAAACTCTGATTACATTGCGAACCACTGCCTCGATAGCTCAGCCTGGTAGAGCGAACGCCTCGTAAGCGTTAGGCCGCGGGATCGAATCCCGTTCGAG
>DATEZN010000148.1:0-2664 GCA_035255545.1 Nitrosotalea sp.
TCAGAAGGAATGAGAGGTGCATTTGGTAAAGCTGTAAGTTTAGCAGCACGCATTGAAATTGGTCAAGTGATAATGGAAGCACATGTCAAAAAAGAACATCTAGATGCAGCAAGAAAAGCACTCCACGGCGCATCGGTGAAATTACCATGCACTCCAATGATCAAAGTAATTCCACTAAAAACTGCCTAGTCTGATTTTAACAGATTAAGAATTTCTTTTTGTTTCTTGTTTAAAATTTCAAGAAATTCCTCGAATTCTTCATTTGTCGGATTACGTTTTAAGATTCGCCTACATTGATAATAAAATGAATTGTATAATCGCCCTATGACAATTCCATAACCAAATGAATTAGAACTAGAATTTAGTTCATCCAATGATTGTGTAACTTTTAAAATTTCATCAGACTTGTCTGCAACCTCACTTATTTTCTGATTTAATTTTTCTTCGAGTTGTTTATCCACGATATACGTACACAACATCATGTTAAAAAATTGTATTCTAAACAGTATCCTTTAATAGACTAATAATTTCTAAATCGGTTAAGCGGTTGTAGTATAGCTTGGTTATTATGCGGGATTGCCAATTCTGCGACCCGGGTCCAAATCCCGGCAACCGCACTTACTTATGCAATCCCTTTCTGATGATATCTAATGCATTCTGAGCTCTTTCAGGTTTTGGTAATTGTATCATAAACACATTAGAGCTTCCATATTGCGAATTAGAAGACAATGCAAGCAAGGCAGTTTCAGCCAACTCTTCAAAGAAATCTACTGCCTCATTTGCATATATGAGAAATTTTTCTTCAATGTTTTCGTATGAAAACTGCAATGTAATTCTGACAAAAACATGGCCAAGTCCATCTTGTAATATGTTAAGATTTGTTTCAACTGAAACAGGTTTTCCTGCAATGACCTTCATCATATCATCGAATTTTTTTCCATCTATAACAATACAAGGCACTTGTTTTCCTTCAAAATCAAATAATGTCACTTCTTTGTGTCGTTGAGAGAGAAGTTCTTCAAGTTCACTATTTGCCATAAAAGAAATGTATATGTTACTTTTTAAAAAGATAGCCCAAGATTAGGTGATGCTTAGAGTTTTTGCCAAGAGTTCAATTCGCTCATTATCTTCTTCAGTGATTTTTTTGCCAGCATACTTGTTATTGAAATATATCAAATCTACCACTTTAGACTTGTCAATTGTCACAACTGTAGCATTGTATGGAGTTTGAATTTTTTTGTTTGTGAGTATGATTAGCTTATCAACTACAGCAGCTTTTGACATGTCCGAGATTTGTTCCAAGTCAGGAATACCTAATTCATTAGCAATCACGGCTAATCCAATTTTTGATCCAAAGTTGTCTTGATAAACTGCATCAAGAAGTAGATTTTGTTTCTCTAGTTTTTGTATTATACCCATTTCCTGAGCAAAAACAGTTAAACTTTTTACTGCTTTTTTGATCTCAGTCCCATTGTTTCCTTCATTTCTTCGTATTGTCAAGAAATCAGATATTGGTATATTCATAATGCTTCCCCGTACCCTAAGCCCAGGATATGATTGTCTTATTGCTTCATCAATTACGGATTCATCAATTGTTTTAGAATCAGACTGGGTTGCCTTTTCCATTGCTTGATATAAAATATTAATGACAGAACGCACGTTTCTAAATTCCGTAAATTCATCGTACAAGACCTGGATTTTTTCATTCAATTCTTGTTGCTCGTCAGGTCCAAATTTGCCATTCTTGTCGCTGTGTTTTATGTACTCTGTGACAATCTCGGCAAGTTCATCTTTAGAGTTTGATCCAGCCAAATCGATTTTGTAATTTGCCTTTTCTAGTCTATCAAATACAGAGGGGTTGGTGTTTTGAATTTCCATGTAACCGGATGGCGTGGTTATCAACAATAGTACAGATGCTGGAAGATGTGCATTTATGACACCTTTTACAAATTCAATCGAGTCCTTATTTCCATCAAGTTCATCTATTTCAAAGACTAGAATTTTTCCCAAAAACCTATGAGTTAATTTAGATATAGATGACAGCATTCCAATTAGCGTTTCTAAATTTTTAATCTCATCAAATGAATTAGATATAATATTTTTAATCAAGATAGATTCGTGATAATCAAATTTATGGATTAGAAATGCAGTCAGGTTTTCTATGGATGCAGATTGTTTTCCAGATATGATATCCTCAGTCTTTTCTTTTATTGTCATGCCAGTGAGTTTATTTACAAATGTATAATCAAGCGCCTTTTTTGCAGAATTATCGCCTTGTTCTGCATTTTCTTTTAGATAATTCAAGAATTTTGATCGTAATTGTACAAAGAATTCATTGTCAAATCCCTTCAATATTGCATCATAGATTCCAGATATTGTTTTTGGCGAAATGGTAGACAAGTCAACATAGGAGCATTCTGCATTGTGTCTGCCTTTGATGCTTTTGACATGCAAAGCCAAGTGAGTTTTACCAGAACCTACATCTTGTACAACAGTAATTACACGAAAATCTCCATTTTCAGCAGTTCTGCCTTCTACTTTTCTATTTAGTTCCTTTACACATTCAACTATGGCTGCCTTTGCCTCCTTGTGTCTTTTACCTCCAAGTATCTTTGCATCTTTTTCTGTTGGGGTCGGGCTACTGGGATACGGATTTAGATCTAA
>DATEZN010000149.1:0-10010 GCA_035255545.1 Nitrosotalea sp.
CGTGCTCTACGCCGTAGTATTTGCATATCAGTTTCTACAGATTTTGTAGCGTTAACAAAATCAATTACAGCATCAGATCCCAAGTTACCTGTCAACTCCATTATAGCTTTTACAGGATCTTCCTTGGCAGAATTGATAGTAAAATCTGCACCACTTTGTTTTGCAATTTTTAATTTATCATCATTAACATCCAATGAAATTACTCTTGCACCACTGATTGCTTTAGCCAACTGTATACCCATCAACCCCAGTCCCCCAGCACCCACAATCACGACGTTATCATTGGGGTTTAATTTGGCAGTCTTGATTGCACCATAAGCAGTAAGAGCAGAACAAGACAAAGGAGCACATACATCTGTGTCCATGTCATTTATTTTTGCCAGATATTTGTAGTTTGGAACAAGAACATATTCTGCATAACCACCATCATTGTAAACACCCAAAGATCTAGGCTTGTCGCAAAGGTTTTCCTCACCCACTCTACAAGCAGGACACAAACCTTCACCTATCCATGGAAATACCAAAACTTTTTCATTCTTTGTAAATCCCTCTACATCTTCACCCATACTTTCTACTGTTCCAGCTACTTCATGTCCAGGAGTCAATGGATACTTTACTCCCCTATCAGTTGTTTTCATGAATGAACCAGCAGGACCCTCATATCCACCATCCCACAAATGTATATCACTATGACACACACCAGCAGATTCTACTTTAATGAGAACTTGGGAACCTCGAGGTTTTGGAGTTTCAAGAGATTGAATTTCAAGAGGTTCTTTTACGTTAACTATTCTTGCAGCATTCATGTATTGAGGTTATCAGCATGTCATATAAGACAGTTTTGTGGACTGGATAAATCAACCAATAAAAGATCTTCAGATCAGATCGTAACATGTTTTACCAATATTTTCTGAAAATCAAGGTTAGGTTTATTAGCAACAGAAAAACTAATCGGAAATATGAAGATAAGAATGTGGTGGATTTCCATGGGAATCGCTGCAGGAGTGGTCTTTTATGCCATGTTATATCTCGGTACAGTTCTCTGTGTCCCGATGGAAAATGCTCCATGTGTATCATTTTTGAAATAAGTCTGCCCTAGATTTATTTAAAACCAATTCAAGAACATATCATGAGTTGTTCTGGAGAGACTGTTGAAATTGAGAACGAGTTTATTCAGATTAAACCAGTTATTCTAAATCAATTAAAAAAGGCAAAATACGGAATTGCAGATCATGCAACTGTAGAATTATGTCACTGGACAAAAAAATCATTCAAAGATGGCGGTCAGTGTTACAAACACAAGTTCTATGGAATTTCAACCCATAGATGTATGGAATTTTCACCAGCTGGAATGTTTTGTGAAAATAGATGCGTATACTGTTGGAGGCCAATGGAGTTTTACAGTGCCCTAAAAATGCCAGTAGAAAAAGTTGCACCCCCAGAGGTTATCATGACTAATTTGATGGAAGAACGAAGAAAGTTGATTATGGGTCATTATGGAGATCCAAAAAGTAACAAAGAAAAACTTGACGAATCATTGCTTCCCAGTCATTATGCAATTTCATTATCAGGTGAACCTACCATGTATCCACAATTACCAGATCTAATAAAATATCTAAAGAATTTGCAAAATACAAAATCAATTTTCCTTGTAACCAACGGTCAAGAACCTGAAATGCTAGAGAGACTAAGGGACGAAGACGCATTACCAACTCAATTATATCTCTCAACAAACGCCCCAAACCCAGAAATATTTACACTGGTAAACAGACCCAAGTACAAAGATGCGTGGGAAAGATGGAATACAAGTCTTGAGATGCTTGCAGATCTTGATACAAGAACTGTACTGCGATTCACGTTAATCAAAGACTACAATGCAGATGAAAAATTAATTCCAGAATATGCAGACATGATAAAGCGTTCAGATGCACACTTTATAGAAATAAAATCATACATGCATGTAGGAAGATCAACTAACAGGCTGGAATATTCAAATTCTCCAGACATGTCTGAGATAAGACATTTTGCAGATGAGCTCGCACGACAGAGTGAGATCTATTCAAACATGGATGAAAGTGAGATGTCAAGAATTGTTGTTCTTCAAAATCAGAAACGATTCACAGATCGCTTGATTTCTTCTTATGCAGATACCAATTAGAAAAACTTTTCAGTGCTAGATATCTGTGGGAGATTTTGTTTTTTTCTGCAAGTTGAGAATATGTTTTATTGTTCCCGGATGGAATAAAAATTGGATCAAAGCCCCATCGTTTACCCTGTTCTTTTTTGGATATCGTTCCGTTCACATCAGCACTGAACAAATGTACATCATTACGTTTTTCACAATATGCAATAACAGATCTAAATATTGCATCACGTTTCATAGACACGAGTCTTAGAATTCCTTTGTTACCAATAGTATCAAATACAAATGATGAATACGGTCCTGGAAATCCATTTAATGATTTTATGAAGAGGCCTGCATCTTCAACAATTACCGGTCTTGAATAGATAGAAAATGCCTGCATTGCTTTGTGTGTAGCAATTTCTTCCAGAGTATTTGCTTGTATTTCTTGAAGGCTATGTTTTAGAAATTTTAGTTTTAGGCCAAATTCTGATGTAATATTTTTTGCCTCTTCAAACTTGTTTTTGTTTGAGCTTGTGAAAAATATATCAGATGACATTTGCATATCTACCCCTTTTCTCTATTACCAGAACTTGATTGAGGACTTTATCTGTGAGAAAGCTTCCTAGTATTTTTCTATATCCTTGTATAAAGGAGGTCCAAGATTTGTCTACAATTTGAGCATGTGCACTGTTTAGAACTTCCTTGAATAATCGCAAATCAATTGCATAATCATCAACCTGATTAGTTTTTTGTGAAAGACCAAAGTCAAGTATCACCAGCCCTTTTTGGGATGAAATGAAATTTGACGTAGTCAGATCCCCATGCATGACGCCATTCTTGTGAAGAGTTCCAACTATTCTTCCTATGTCTTTGCATATCTTTACAATTTGTTTGGCAGGCAAGTCTCTAACTAGTTTGCCAGGTACAAACTGTAAGTATATCTCACATTTTTTCTCATCTACAAAATAAACAAGAGGTGTGGTTATTCCAAAAGATTTAGTCTCACAGATCATTTTTGCTTCGCGTATTGTTCTCAAAGTTCGTATACGTGTATCAAGTAAATCAACTCTGTAATCTTTCTTTTTTCTGATTTTTAAAATAGAGCTATGACCATTCCAAGTTGTAAGATAGATGTCTGCTTCCGCACCTTTTTTGACAAGTTTCAACGAAAGATCAAAAGGTCTTAACATAATTTAAGTTACAATTATGAAATATCACAGAATTAGTTTTTTAAAATAATAATTTCCCAAATATACAATTATAACACAGGATACAAGACAAGTGACATGGAACCAGATGAAAAACGGATATCACAAGAGGATTGTTCCGAAGACTCGCTAGGACCTGGTATTCTCACATTAACAAACAAAAGAATTGCTTTTGACAAGACGGCAGGAAGAATAATTGATTTTTCAAAAAAGTTTGGAAATACAGTTCTTGAAGCTAACCTCAACAATATAACAGAAGTAGCAAAAGAAGGCAGGCTAATAAAAAAAGTGAAAATAACGATAAAGACAGAAGAAAACGAAAAAACCTACAAGTTTGGAGTGTATAACACAGGCAAATGGGAAAAAGACGTGAAAGAAGCTATTTCCAAATACTCACCCTAGTAAAGAATTTCAACAGTGTCTAGACGCCACGATTGTTTTACAAAAGCATCCTTTACATTTATTCCAGATTTCTTTGATGATTCCAACAGTCCAATCCAAGATATTTGAGAACCGCAATCTCCAGCATATTCTTTTGGAGCTACAAAAAACTTGCAACCATGTCTTGTGCATATACTTGAGAGTATGTGTGACAATCTCTTGTTTGCAGCAACGCCACCAACAACCAAAAGTTCTTTCTTTCCAGTAAAGGAGAGCGCTCTTTCCGTGGCTTCTCCCATCATAGAGAATGCAGTTTCTTGCAGTGAGAAACATGCCGCCTCCATTCCCTTTGGAATTATTCTTTTTGTTGCAGACAAGAGACCTGAAAAGGATACATCATTTCCTTTTACAACATAAGGCAATGGTACATACTCTATAGATTGTGACGCAAGTTCTTCGATCTTTGGACCACAAGGTGATGCAAAACCGGCATATCGACCGATTTGATCAAGCAATTGACCCACAGTAATATCCAATGTTTCACCAAAAACTCTCCATTTCTTTGAAAGAAATGCTAAGATCATTGTATGACCACCTGAGACAAGCAATACCAGCGGATCTTTTGCGCCAGTCAACATTTTTCCAAGTTCGATGTGACCCAATGCGTGGTTTACAGGATATATCGGTATATCATAATACGAGGCTAGAGACCGGGCTACAACTGCACCAATTCTCAAACACGGTCCAAGTCCAGGACCTGCTGCATACGATATCATATCAACATCATCAATTCGCACATTTGCTTTTTTGAGACATTCTGAAAGAACCGCGGGAGAATTTTCAGCATGGTGACGTGATGCCTCTCTAGGATGAATTCCTTGTCCAGCTGGAGGCCTGTAGATCTTTCTTATATCAGAGAGAAGTCGTCCTTTCTTTCCTTTTCTTTCTGTTATAGCACAAGAAAATGTATGGGCAGTACTTTCTATTCCAAGACAGAGCATTTTATCCCCTACTCAAAGTTGATACAATTTTCAAGACATCGCCATTTTTGAGATGATATTCTGCACCTACTCTTTGTTTTGTCTTTGCATCTACCGCAAAAAGAAATCCATTTGCGAGGTCTTGATGTATGGATCTTGCCAAGTCTCTTGCGGTAGAACCCACACGCAGGAGCTTTGCATCCGGTAACACTTCTCCATTTTTATTAGATAATTTTGTTTCATCTTCAACTGGAAATACAGTAATCAATTTTAGAAGATCAAAACATGCATAATCAATAGCCTGTTGGATTCCAGTTCCACCTAATTTTGACATGACTTTTTCTGCCAACTCCAATGCCTTTTGTTGTTGAGGATTCAGATTTATTCCATTTTTTATCTTGAAAGATTTCGCACCGGGTAGATATTCTATGATTCCACTCTTTGCTGCTTTCCTTAGAAGAAGTTCAGTTTCTGCACTACATGCGATAGTTGGATGTATTTTACCAAATTCATCCAATATACCAAGATCATGGCAGAGATCTGATTTATTTGCAGAGATTAGAATTGGCTTGGTTTGTTTTCTAAGTGTTTTAACAAATAACGAGAGATCATCTTCACTCCAGTCATGAGGTTTCTTTGATTGTAAATTCAAGTTATGTATTACATGTTCTACATCATACTCATCTATTCCAAGTCCGCTAAATCGTTGTGCAATAGCCTGAATTACCTTGCCACTTTTACTTTCTAATTCCCTGGCAAGTTTTTGCCATTCTCGTTGAAGTATCTGTTTCATCCATTGATCAAATTCGTCCTCAACAAATTTAACATCTTCAAGTGGGTCATGGGATCCTACTGGCACAGATTGACCCAGTATATCGGTAGAACCAGACGCGTCTATTACATGAATTAAAACTTCAGATGTTCTTGCATCATCTAGAAATTTGTTACCAAGCCCTTTGCCCTCATGAGCCCCTGGAACAAGACCTGCAACATCAATTAACTTGATTGCAACATACCTAGTTCCATTAATACACAATGGATGATTATGTTCTATGGCAAAATGCTTGCATGCACAATCAGTTTTTACATAAGCAATTCCCATATTTGGTTCAATAGTTGTGAACGGATAATTGCCAATTTGAGCACTAGTCTGAGTAGCAGCTGAAAAAAACGTAGATTTTCCAACATTGGTTTTTCCTAGCAGACCAATTTGCATGCAAAAGAGTCAGGAGGCATGCTCTTATTAGTATTCCAAAAGTGTTTAATTTCAATCCATTTCAGGATATTTATTGAAAATAATAACTGGGAATCCTGGTACAGGTAAACATACCATAACAAAATTGATTGCAGAAAAGCTAAACCTTGAGGTGATCGATATTAATAAAATTGCAATAGAACAGAAACTAGTCCAAAAAAATGACGGATCTCTTGTTGTGGATGTAAACAAATTGAAAAAAATAATAGACAAAAAGACATCAAAGAATTCCATACTAGTTGGACATCTTGCACCATATGTGATATCCGCAAAAAATGTCGAAGTCTCAATTGTATTAAGAAAAAACCCATACAAACTTCAATCCATATACAGAAAAAGAAAATATTCGAGCAAAAAATCACTTGAAAATCTTGGCAGTGAAATACTAGGTATCATATATCATGATACTGTACGTGAATTTGGACAGAAAAAGACCTTTCAAATTGATACAAGTAGTGAAACAATTTCCAATACAGTAAAGAAAGCAGAATCAATCTTAAAGAGAACTAGAATGAAGGATGATAAAGTAGATTGGCTGCAGACGGTTCTCAAAAAAGGAGACATGCAGAAATTCTTTCCATACTAGATTCAAATTACGCCACATGAGGTCATAATGTAAAATGTTTGAGATAAAAAAATCAGATCTTGCTGGAAGAATAGGAATACTTCATACAAACCATGGTAAAATTGAGACTCCTGCATTTGTTCCAGTAATTCACCCAGTCAAGCAAAAAATTCCTGCAAAAAAATTAAGAGAAATGGGATTTGATCTTGTAATTACAAATGCATACATCACACTGAAGAGATACGGAGATGAGGCAATAAAACAAGGCATCCACAAGATAATTGATTATGACGGTGCGATCATGACAGATTCTGGTGGATATCAGGTCTTGGAGTATGGAGATATCGATGTAGATTATAAAAAAATTGCAGATTTTGAAAAAGGTATAAAGACAGACATTGCAATTCCTTTAGACCGTCCAACGGGACTTGGATTATCAAAAAAAAAGGCAATAGAATACGTACAACATACACTGAGGGTGTCAAAAGAAACTCTGGACTCTAGAGATGACAATGGTCAGATATGGGTTGGTCCAATTCAAGGAAGTGAACATTCAGATCTAGTTACAAAATCCACAAAAGCACTTGTCGAGTCAGGTTTTCAGATGCTAGCGTTAGGTAGTCCAGTTGAATTCATGGAATCATACGAATACAATCTGCTTGCTAAAATGATAATAACTGCAAAGAAAAGCATTCCAGATTCTATTCCGCTTCACTTGTTTGGAGCAGGACATCCACTTACCATACCTCTTGCAGTAGCTCTGGGTTGTGATACATTTGATTCTGCATCTTACATGCTATATGCAAAACATGACAGATATATCATGGAAGACGGTACTGCGCATCTTGCAGAAGTAGCTTATTTTTCCTGCAATTGTGAAGTCTGTACTAAACTAAAGCCAAAAGAGATGTTATCATTAGACAAAGAGGAAAGAACCAATACAATTGCACTGCACAATTTGTATGCAATAAAGGCTGAAGTGGATAGAGTAAAGGAGGCCATTCATGAAGGCAGATTATGGGAATACACCATAAGAAAAGCAAGAGCACATCCCAAGTTGTTTGAAAGCATATCCGTTTTTACCAAGAATGCACCATTTTTCATGGAAACTACTCCGCGATACAAGGATAATGCAGTATTCCTTTTTGCCAAAGAGGATCAATTTAGACCTGAAATTATGAGATTCCATTCACTTGTACGTAACTTTAGAACAAAGAAAAAAACACTAGTTATCATACCAGATGGCGGAGTAAGACCATTTTACACTTCATCAGAGTATAACAACCTGAAAAAGAAATTTTCCTCAAATCTTGATGACATACAGTTTTGTCAGTACAATCCATATCTTGGAATAATTCCATTGGAATTGTCAGACGTCTATCCTGCTGCGCACTATGTCACATCTAACACAGATTATAATCAAGAGGAATTTCCAGAATTTAATAAAACTTGGAAGCTATTTCTAGAACACAATAAATTCAAGAACATCCATACCATAAAGAATGAATTTTTAAAATATCATTCCAAAGGCATGAAAATAAAAACTAAATTTTTCAATACTAAAAAATAATAAAAAAGAAGATAGATTCCGCTTTTTATAGTGCGGCGTCTTCTGCCCAGCCTTTTACGAATATACCATTCTTGTGTAAAGGTACTGGTTGGCCTGGAGTGTAAGTCATTGGTCTCATCCAGAAGATTGCTTTTGTTGGGCAAACTCCGATGCATGCTCCGTCTGAGATGCATCTTTCTGGATAAAATACAAATGCTTTACCTCTCTTCCAACCATCTACTGGTTTTACACGAAGAACGTCTGGGCCGAGAGAAGTACAGATTTCTACACATAGTGCACAACCTATACATCTCTGCTCATCAACGTCTGGAAGAATTGCGATTGGCATTCTGTTTTTGATCTTTCATCGTTTGCTATTTAAATGATCTGCAAAATCTATAACGGAGTTATAGAATTATTTCAATTTTAAAAAGAAAAGAAAAACAAAAAGAAAGTATAAATGATATTTTTACTTCTTTATTTGGCGCATTGCTTCAATCTGGCCTGATGTTACCCAGTCAAGCAATTCCGCAGATGTAGGATTTAGATCTCCTTTCTGATTCATCATATTGTGAACCCAAATCCAGTTTATTTGATTCAATAATGGTTTATTTCCTTCATCGCCTCTTCGAACTTTTTCTCTGAGGTCTTTTGGGATTGTACTCCACCATTGTTCAAAAGTTCTACCCATACTCGGATCATTTTTTTTTGATCTAATTAAGTCTTTTGTAAATTATGCTAGCAGTATAACAGATCAGGTCAGGATCAAGTGCTAAAGATTTAAAAGTACTTTGAAAAGGTTTTGAATTCTTGCAAGTAAGAGTGCTGGGTGCGGCCAAGGAAGTAGGCAGATCAGCTTTTCAAGTCAATTGTGATGGGGCTAGTTTTCTACTAGACTATGGAGTAGAGCTAAAAAAGGAATCATTGTATCCAATTGCAGTTAACCCACACGAAATTAATGCGGCCATCATAACTCATGCCCATCTAGACCATTCTGGAAACATGCCATCACTATTTGTAAACGGCAGTACTGACGTATATGCCACCCCCCCAACATTTGATCTTTCGAGACTATTGATTGAAGACATGCTTAGAATTCAAAAAAGTCAGCTACCGTATGATTTTGCTAGTGTGTCAAAGATGATGATGCATTCAAAAGAGATAGGATATAAAGAAAAAGTGGAACGCGGAAATGCTTCTTTCCAATTACTCGAATCAGGCCATGTTTTAGGCGGTGCATCAGTTCTGGTTGAATCCGAAAATAAGAGATTATTTTATACTGCAGATATCAATCCAAGAGGATCAAGAATGTTAAGAGATGCAGATCTTGATTTCGGAGAGGTTGACCTGCTCATTACAGAAAGCACGTATTCTCAGACAAATCAAATGCCCCGAAATGAATCTGAAGAAAAATTCATGGAGTTTGCATATGACGTATTAGATAGAAAAGGTTCACTCTTTGTACCTGCTTTTTCAGTAGAAAGATCTCAAGAGATTGCATGTGTTTTAAAAAATGCAGGATTCAAACATAAAGTAGTGATGGACGGAATGGCTGTAAAAGTAAATGAAATAATGTTGAATTATCCAGAATATCTACGTGATCCAAAAGTTTTTGCGGATGCTGTCCATCAAGCGGTTTGGATAAAGGGAGAAAGGGAACGAAAGAGTGCACTAGATGAACCAGCTGTCATAATTTCACCAGCAGGCATGTTAGTAGGCGGCTCAGCAGTATTTTATTTGCAAAACTTGGCAGCAGACAAGAGAAACGGTATTGCATTGGTTTCGTATCAAGGTGAAGGAACACCTGGAAGAAAACTTTTGGACACTGGACGTGTCAGTACGAGAGGAAAAGAGTTCAAGTGCGAGGCAGAGGTAAGACAGTTTGAATTTTCAGGACATGCTGATAGAAATTCCCTTTTTGAGATGATGAAAAAAATAAAAGGCAAT
>DATEZN010000150.1:0-6148 GCA_035255545.1 Nitrosotalea sp.
TCAGAAGCTGACAGACCATGAACTCCAACTGTAGGGAATTTTTTTCTTATTAATCTAAATGCGTCTTCAAAGTATTCAATCTTAAGAGACGGGTTGTGTCCTCCTTGGAACATTACTTGTGTGATGCCAAACATCTCCCAAGCTGCTTTAACTCTAGATTCTATCTTGTCTAGTGTTACAGTATAGGATTCTTCATGGCCCGGAGGTCGATAAAAGGCGCAAAACTTGCAATCTGTGATACACACGTTTGTATAATTTAGAATCATATTGTTTACAAAAGAAGATCGTCGTCCAAACTTTTTTCTTGTCAGGTATCCAGCAACAAGTCCCATCAGGTGGACATCGCTAGAGTCTAACAGTCTCTTGCATTCTTCGATTCCAGGTCTAGTACCTATCAAAGAATTCTCTAAAATGTCACCAATTTCAGAATGATGAAGCTGTGCTGTCAGTTGGCTCAATTGACTGTGTTTTCTCTTTAGCGTATTTAATCGTTTGAGAGTAAAATGGCTTTCTTACACCAGAAAAAGTTTAGAGTACACCAAAAATTAATTTCTGAAATCCCATCTTATTTGATCTTTATTTAGCTGAAAACTCTTTTGGATGCTATGTCTGAGAAAATAACCGATATCAATTCTCGTTTTTATGACGCATTAAAAAATTCACAACCGCTAGCATTTCTAGCCTCATTATCAATTGTAATAGCTGCATTCACGTATAATGTAAAGGATCTGCCACAAGTTTATCCAAACGCGATCTCAGGCGCATTTTCTTTTATATTCGCATTTGTTTTTTCTATGATATCTCTAATACTGCAAGACAAAGATTTTCCAAAAATATCTTTTTATCTTAGACTCGGAACTTATTTCTTTCTTGGTGTTGGCATACTCTACATTCTATTTATTGCGATTGCGTTTAGTGGAAAAATACCTCAGATTCCTCAGACATTTATGGCATGGACTTATGGTTTTGTGGGAATTGGTGCAACCTTAACAGTTTGGCGGATTAGAGAGAAAATGAATAAAGAATCCATTCCATCTTTCGATAAAATGTTGCTAGGCATTAGCTGCCTAATAGCTGCAACCGCTTGGTTTGCAACATTTGCAGAATTAACTTCAGCTATTATTGGAATTCACATAGATAACAAAAATACCTTCACCATAGTTCTAATTGGATTGGCGGTTCTGGGCGCATTTTCCATTGGTCAGAACACGTTCTTAATGATAACACGAAGATCAAGTAAGAAAAAATAATGCAACAATCTTGGTATTTCATTTTTGTGAATCATCCTGGGAGCACAGTAAACTAAGATTTTTAGGTGTATTTCCATTGTATTAATCTATGAGTAGTATTTACTCAATGTCTTATCTAAAAACAAAAGGATACATCCCTTCCGGTCTAAACAAGATATTACAACTTGTATCTCCTACAGGTGATAAAAAAACTGGTGTCATATTATCTAGAATTTTTACAGATGATTTGTTAAACATGTCAATCAAACTAGGATTCACATGGCAAGCAAGAGATTTCATTTTTGAAATTGCTTTAAACGATAATCCTGATGCAATACTCGCTAATTTTTACCTGAGTAATTTTATTTATAATACAAAGGCATTTCTAGATTCAGTAGCAATTTCCTTGAATGATTTCTATAAACTTGGTTTTGAAGGTGGCGATATTGATCTAGTGAAAGGCAGCTTTGTCAATACGTTAGAAAAAAAATCTCCAATACTGTCACAATATATTCAAAAAAATAGAAAATGGATAAATGAGGTAGTTGATTGGCGTATGAAAATTATACATAGATTTTCAATTCTAATAGGATCTTATCATACCATGTTTGATCAGAAAGGAGTCAAACAACCTCTTCGAATGCCAGCCGAACCAATATCGTTTTCTGCAATGCCAGAATATATCTACAATAAAGGAGAGTCAATAAACGTTGTATTTTTTATAGATAAGTGGTTAAATTCTGCAAAAGAATTGTTTGAATCTACTTGTGAGGATTTGGCAGAATTTATTGTAAAAGAAAATAAGACAACCATAGGATAAACTAGATGTTTTTGTTCTGATCATGATATAGATTACAAAAAAATTATTGTCTATATCCCCCGCTATTTTTAAGTAGGGCACACCAACGATTAACACCAATGGTAACAGGCCACCAGATTCGAATGAATCGCATTTTACGCAATGGCAAGATGCTGTGCATACCCATGGATCATGGAATATCAAGTGGTCCACTAAAAGGAATTGAAGATCCTTATGCATTGATTTACAATTGCCAACATTTCGGTCTTACATCAGTTATCATCAACAAAGGAATTCTCAAGAACTTGCCAAAACCAACCAAGATCGGATTAATTGTTCATTTTTCAGGTAGCACTTCGTTATCCATGTCTCCAAACAGAAAGATGTTGACAGGCTCTGTTGAAGAAGCATTACGACTAGGTGCAGATGGAGTTTCACTTCACATCAACATTGGAGGAAAAGAAGAACCAGAAATGATAGAACAACTCGGCAGAATTGCCGATGACTGTCACAAATGGAGTATGCCACTTTTAGCAATGATGTACCCTAGAGGTGAAAACGTCAAAAACCCACACGACCCAGAGATAGTAGGCCACGTTGCAAGAATTGGAGCAGAATGTGGTGCAGATATTGTAAAAACACTTTACACTGGAGATGTTGATTCATTCAAGAAAATAGTCAAGAGTACACCAGTACCTATTGTAATAGCTGGCGGTCCAAAGGCAAAGACAGACAAGGACATACTACAGATGACCGAAGAGGCAATGGAGGCAGGTGCCAAGGGAGTAACATATGGAAGAAACATTTTCGAACATAAAGATCCCGGCAAGATGACTCATGCTCTTTCTGCAATAATATTTAGAAAAGAAACAGCAAAGGAAGCTGCAAAATACATTGAGCAGAAATAGAGAATTAATTATTGCCCCAAAAGTTTCAAGGGGCCAGCTTGGCAAATTTTTGTCTGAGATAGAAAAAGAAGGAATCAAAACTGTAAGTTTAGACCCGGCTTTCCTCAAAGGAATCAAGACCAAAGTTTCTACAGTACATACATCAACAAATGCAGATTATGTCATAGTTGACAAGGTTACAAAGATCAAAGGCAAAAAAATAGGAATGAAGTTCAAAGTTCTCTCAAATGCAGACATTGAAAAAATACTCCAGTTTGCAAAGGCAGGATTAGACTTTGTCGTAATAGAGGTAATGGATTGGAAGATAATTCCACTTGAGAACATCATTGCAAAGCTACACAAGATTCACACCCAAGTATTTGCAGTGGCAAACACACCTGATGAGACCCGCAAGATGTTTTCAATATTAGAGATAGGTGTTGATGGCGTGATATTTTCAACTAGTTCCATAAATGAGGTAAAAGAGACCATGGTATACCTTGGAACAAAGAACTTTGATCTAAGACCTGCCAAGATTTTAGAAATTAAAGAAGTTGGAAATGGAGAGCGTGTCTGTGTAGACACTGCATCCATTTTAGGACGTGGTGAAGGAATGTTGATTGGAAGTAGATCCAATTTTCTGTTCCTGGTACACAATGAATCAGTTGGCTCGTCATTTACTTCGCCAAGACCTTTTAGAGTAAATGCAGGTGCAGTGCATTGCTATACGTTATCTCCAGATGGAACAACAAATTATTTGTCAGAGCTGGAAACAGGCTCAGAAGTTCTAGTCATCAATTCACATGGAAAGGCAAGAAGAGCTACTGTTGGTCGCTGCAAAATAGAGAGTAGACCAATGTTGATGATAAAGGCGCAGATTGGAGACGAAGTAGGTGGCATCATTGCACAAAATGCAGAGACCATACGATTTGTGCGTCCAAATGGTCACCTAGTATCAGTTACACATCTCAAGAAAGGAGACATTGTACTAGCACATTCCAAGCCAGCAACTGGAAGACATTTTGGCATGGAAGTAGATGACGAATATATCGTAGAAAAGTAAACCCTAAAAAATTATTATACTCTAATACAACAAGAATACCCATGAGCCTTCATTGCAACATATGTATCACAGAAATAAATGAAAATGAAGTCGAGTCACACATCAACTCACCAAATCATCTTGAAAACAAGTCAAAAATTTCTACAAGTGGTAAAGGTTTGGACAAGAGTGTAGCAGCCATGTGGCTAAAATCATTTGTCTAGGAATAACATTACAGATTAAATTTGTATCAAACTGTACGCTAGCAAACTTTTTTAAAAATAAAAAAGATATGTTTATTCGAATTTCTTTTTTAGCTGAACTATCTCAGCCATCTCGTCTTTGAGATGTTTTTTCAAAAGAGATTCATGTTCTCTTTTATGCCTCCAGAACAAATTCATCATTGATTGTCTGGACCGTGCATGTTTTAATGCCGCAGTATATTTTCGGTGGCTTTTCTCAACAATTCGAAAATATGACTTGCTGTTAGAAGTAACCATAGAACCAATCTTGATTCTTAATAGATAACCTTTCCTATCTAGTTAGACTAGAACAGGTGCTATAGTGATATTGGTTTTTTCCAGTTAGGAACAAGCTGCATCTTACGAAGAGAGGGAGATTCCAAGGTTCGCTTTTGAGCAATTTTGACATATTTTGCTGACTTGTCAACTCCATGATATTTCCTATGAAGAAATCTTGCCATCTTTGTAGTTTGACCGCTTCCGACAAATGGATCAAGAACGATATCACCTACGTTACTATACAGTTGAATCAAGCGATATGGTATCTCTTCTGGAAATGCAGCAGGATGGAATTTTCTGTAACTGGGAGGCATTGGAGCAATGTGCCAGACAGAGTTTGCAACCTCTTTTTTCATCAGATCATCAAGCACTAGTTTGCTTTTTTTGTCCTTTACATTGTGAAACGGCGGTTTTCTGAAAATGATAATCTGTTCATGCATGATGTTTGGATAATAGTATGTTGGATATGGATGCTGGACTGTAACCCTAAATCTTTTTTTTCCTCCCGTAACTTTGTTCCAGATTATTTCTTCAAAGAAACTCCAACCTATCTCTTTTTTTGTCAATTCGACAAGAAGTAATGCAGGTAAAGGAAGTTTGTTTGTGCCTTCAATTATTTCGTTGCCTATCACAATACAACAAAATCCACCAGGTTTTGTTACACGATATACTTCAGAGAAGACTGTGCGCATTTCTTCAAGCCAGTCCCCAATAGATGTCTCAACTGTTCCACGATACCACTTTTCAGTATCTTGGTGTTCTTGATAGTTTATGGCATTGTGATAAGGTGGAGATGTAACTGTTAACGTAATTTTATTGTCAGGCAAGTGTGATAGATCTTTAGAATTAGCGACAACAATGGAGTTTGGTTTCCACACTACCTCCCTCAATCATTTTGATATTTAACAGTTGTAAAAATAAAAAAATATTCCAGTACGAAATTAAATCAAAGAAAATCACCTAAAACATGTACTTGACATGTTTTAGACAATCATGCGTTTTTCTGTACTTCTATTTCTATAGTTGATACGTTTCTTGATCTCCCATCTAGTGATTGAAGATGTTCTGATCCTATACGAATTTGTCCTATAGAATATCCAGAGTTGTCAGTTCTTCGTGCAATTATTTGTGCAACATCTACTGCTCTGCCTATGCTAAGTCCTCTTGCCTTTATTGAGACCTTTGGGTTGTTAGCCAACTGTATTAGCGCAGATGTCACGTATGCCATAATAGGCTTTTTTCCGATAAAGACAACGTCTTTTGTGTCATGTGATGTGTCTGAACTCATAGATACCCTCTATGGCAGTCGTTTCATAAAAGTTTCTTCCATTATCAGGCTTGTACCAAATGCCATATCCATCCAAGATAACATGTTTCGAGAGCATGAATAATTTCAACTACAAGTGAGAAGAATAAGCAGATCATATGATGGATAAAAAATTGAGATCACGTTTATTTCATTTAGACAAATGGATGCTAATCTAAATATACTAGTAGAATGTAGATGCAATTAATGTCCAACCAACAAATTAAGATCGGTTTGGTCGCATTAGCATTAGTAACCATAATGGTTTTTGCAACAACATTACCTGCTGTAAATGCACTGACACCAAGTACAGTGTATCCAAAATACTCACAGAAAACAGACAGAACTGCAGGAGGACAACATA
>DATEZN010000151.1:0-4554 GCA_035255545.1 Nitrosotalea sp.
TTTTGTTTCTCCCCCAAACGCTTTTCGGATTAGTGATGCAGAGCTTACACCGTCAGCATCTTCTTTATGGGAAACACAGACAACTCGCGTTCTTGCCATGGATTATTCACGAGATAGGAGACCCTCATTTAAACTAAAAAACAGGCTTGGATTTTTTCAAGCTCATGTATGTTTTAAATTCCGCAACAAGTGTCTGGTGTCCCTTGACATCTTGTAGTACTACACAATACATGTCATAAAATGAGATTCCAAGCAACCGGGATTCTCTATCAAGATCAGAAATCTCTTGCAGGACTCGAGGGTCTTTTGTCTCTACCACAAAATTGTCCACCATACGGACAAATTCGTCATCCCATTGGCTCATATCTAAGAAAATTGCGATAAATTTTGCTATAATTACCAAAGTTGCTAGATTAGACCAACTGCTTAATTTTTTATTTACAAATTAGCAATAATTTAATACATATTTTTCCCATTATAACCCGTGCAGACAAAGAATATCGGCCTTAGAAACATCGAGGTAGCAGATACCAAGATTTCTGCAATAGATGGCATAAATGGAAAACTCATCTATAGAGGCTATGATGTTTTAGATTTGGTAAAAAAATCAAACTTTGAAGAGACATCTTGTCTTTTACTCAACGATGACCTGCCAACTCAAGAAGTGTTGACTTCATTTTCAGAGAAACTAGTGGAAACTCGTGAAATTCCAGAAGGTTTGGAAAAAACATTACGAAGTATGCCCAAAACTGCAAACCCGATGGATGTACTTCAATCTACAGTATCCATGATGGCAGTACATGATACAGAAAAAGTAGACGACAGGGTAACAAATTACAACAGGGCCATCAATCTGATTTCAAAGATTCCAATCATTGTTGCTTGCTGGGACAGGATTAGAAACGACAAGGAAATAATCCAACCATCAAAAAAGCTAAATCATGCAGGCAATTTTCTATACATGCTTACAGGAAAAGAACCAGATACAGAGACTGCAAGAATTTTTGACATTTGTCTAATATTGCATGCAGAGCACAGTTTTAACGCATCAACATTTGCAGCACGTGAGGTAGCATCAACACGTGCAAACATGTATGCCGCAGTAAGTGCTGCAGTTGGTGCACTGAGTGGTGAACTACATGGCGGTGCAAACTTTCAGGTCATGAAGATGCTTTTGGAAATTGGTGCTGAAGATAAAGTAGAACAATGGATAAAAAACAAATTAGAAAAGAGTCAAAAAATAATGGGCATGGGTCATGCAGTATACAAGACATTTGACCCAAGAGCCGAAGTTCTCCGAGAACTGTCAAGAAGACTAGCAGAAAAGACAGGACAACCATGGTATGGCATTACAAAAAAAGTTGAAGAGGTCACTGAAGAAGAGATGAAAAAAATCAAGAGTTCAGATATTTTTCCAAATGTTGATCTGTACAGTGCATCAGTGTATTACATGCTAGGCATTCCAATGGATCTCAACACACCAATATTTGCAATATCACGTGTATCTGGATGGACGGCTCATATCATAGAAGAGAAATTCGCAGAGGCAGCACCAAAGCCAATGCTTTACAGGCCAAAGGCAGTCTATGTTGGAAAATATTGTGGTCCATCAGGATGCGAATATGTATCAATTGAAAAACGTTTGACACAAATCTAATTTTCATCATTTTAAAAAAACACCAGTTTCAAAAATAACATAATTTTATGATGTATTCAAATTATAGAAGAATCTCAGCATGTGCTTACATAGATTAGAAACACTATAGATGATGTTGGAAAACTCGATTAGAACAACACCCCATCATGGAAGAAATTTGTTTACCCTGATGTTTGTAGTAATTTTGGTGGCATCACTTGGAGTTACAGCAAATCAAGCATATGCAATGGGTCAAGCACCGTCAACGTGTTCCAACAGATATGACGGTACCATTACAGCAATGAAAATTACAATTGGACATAGAACGATTGACCCAATAGCGCAACCAGGAACAACATTTCATCTACAGAACACCAAGTCGTACACAGTGACATTTACAATCCACACACCAAGTCAAAGTTCACAGAACAATACACAGGATGGCACTACATGGTATGACACTAGTGCTCCAGGATATCAACTTGGTACATGTGTCAGCAATACGAGTGCCAACCAAAACGTTACAGTCACTATGACTGAAAGTCATCCAGCAAACCTTGCACCACAAGCAACACAGAATGTAGCATGGAATACCATGATACCAGGAAATGTAGCATACAATGTCACATGGGTTAATCCTTAGCAAGTAACGTTAAGGAAAATACTCTTTCCAATTTTTGTAAATTCAAAATCATTTACAAATTTTACATCAAGTCAAATTATAAAAACATTCAAGCGATTTAAAATCAAAATGTTATACTAGTTTCTATTTGCAAGCCAGTCTTTTGCTTTAGAATCCACATCGTGTCTGTGCAATACGTGAAACACCATCTCATAAAATGTGATTCCTCTTTTTTGTGCTTCACCATCAATCCATTTCAGTCCTTCTGCAAGCTCTGGATCATATTCTGAGAAATCAACAAGCTCGTCCACCATATTTGTAAAGAAGGAATTTGCTTCTAACACGAATAGCAAGTTTTCATTTTTCTTATTCAGTAGTATACAGAAAATATATTGACATATTTAGTAAATATGTTGACATGGAACACATTTATTTTTTTGACGGTGATCAAAAAAAGATCTCCTGGACAATTGAAAATACTCAATCAAGATCAGAAGAGAGCAGAGTACATGCAGAATATTTTTACAACATTGTCACTCAAGAGCAATCAAAATACATTGCATTACATGTTGGAATTTTTTGGAGTATTGGCAGATACATAATTAAAAATGGTGATGTGATCAAAGTCATGTTAGATCAAAAATCAATGTTTGATCGTCTTACAAAAAAGGAACCGACTGGTGACAATTTCATAGAAAAAAGAATAATTTTCATTGATCAGATAATCAAACAAAGAGATCTCGATGTCAGATACCAATTGATAGATCCAACCGAAAACAATGCAACCAAGTTGCTATTTTCGTAACACAACACCAACATCCATCAAGTTGGTTCCAGTTGGACCTGTGAATACTAGTCCACCATATTTTTTAAAAAAGTTGTACGAATTATTGTTATCAAGATATTGTTTTATCTTGTCTATTTTCTGACCAGACTGCCAAATTGCGCCAGCACAGTTGGTGGTACCATCAATTCCATCAGTACCAACTGATCCAATCACGATATCATTATTCTTCTTTGACAGATTACTTGCACAATACAAAACTAGTTCTTGATTTCGTCCACCTTTTCCTTTACCAGTTACAACAACAGTACTTTCACCGCCAAATATCACACAACTCTTTCTGTTTCCAGAAAATGTTTTCGATATCCTTGATCCAAGATCTTTCACATCCCCTGAAACACAATCTAGAGTTCTAGTGGAATAACCAAGAGATTTTGCACGCAATTTCATGGCATCAAGACAATCTTTGTTTGTTGCAATGATATGATTTTTTATTTTTCCTTTCTTTGGAGTCTCTTTGATCTTTCCATCCACTCCAAGATCTATATGACGCATCACACTTTTTGGAACAAGTTTCTCAAGATGATATTTTTTTAGAATCTTTTTTGCATCTGCAAAGGTAGTACTATCATAATACGTCATACCAGATGCAATGCTTGAGAGATCATCACCTACAACATCTGACATGACAAGGGATACAGAGTCTGATCGTAGATGTTCTACCATCTTACCACCCTTTATCTTTGAGAGATGCTTCCTGACACAGTTGATCTCACGTATACTTGCGCCACATTTTAACAAAAGACTAGTTGTTGCCTGTTTTTGTCCAAGTGTTATTCCATCAGGAAAACATACTAGTGATGACGAACCACCAGATATCAAAAATATTACAAGATCTCTAGATGTTACCTTGTCAAGAAATTCTAGGATCTTTTTTGCTGCAATTAGGCTGTTCTTGTTTGGAGTTGGATGACCTGCACGGATTATCTTGAATTTCTTGTTAATTACCCTGACAGTATTAGGAACTACCAGTATTCCTCCATCAATACTAGTCAGCAAGTCCATTTCACTTGCCATAGAATAAGCAGATTTACCTACTGCAACTAGAAGGACATGGTCATACCTTTCAAGATCAATTTTTTGCTTAGGTAAAACCAATTTACCATTTCTTACAATTTTCTCAAGATACCGCTTTGGATTTGCGGCCCCAAGACCTGCATCAAGTATAGACAAGACATCTTTTTTTGCAGAATTTGTTGATAACGGCTGGAAATTTCTAGTTATCATTTATTGTCACCAGACAACAAATAAGATTTGGCCAATTTTGAGTCTTTTTGTCATCAGTTCCTGAAAACAAGTGTCCATTACCTTTGTTACACTTTTTTTATATATCCCAGTCTACAAGCCATAATGTGTCAAAGTCTAGAAATGGTGTAAAGGCATCATTATTTGGAATACTTGGCGCTTTAGCAGTTATGACAATTCTCATGGTTCCAGCTTATGCAGATCCAA
>DATEZN010000152.1:0-2418 GCA_035255545.1 Nitrosotalea sp.
GGTTGCAATTACATACATTGACCATCATGATATCGAAGAACCCATAAAAAAGAAGATCAAGGCATTAAAAGTAAAACTGATTCACACAATTAACGAGTGTACTACAGTTCAAGTGTACAATGCATTCAAGTCCAAGTTGTCAGATTATGGCTCTTTTCTTGCAGCGTGCGCTGCAGTAACTGACTATATGGAAGACAGACCAATCGGTGCAGCACAATTGCAAAGATTTGACAGACAGTTTGTATTGCTAGAGGCGACAGTTCTTACATTTACAATTACCAGTCATCAAAAGGATCCAGAGTTTCTCTTGTATTTGGTGGATGAGCTAAGTGATTCAAAATATCCTCACCAGATAAACAATACATTCGAATTTGCACGAATCCAAGCAGAAAGAATCTCTGGTGTAATACAAAAAGTCAAGGATAACATGAAAAAGATGAAAAATCTTTCCTACATGGAAGTTACAGATTCTGGTGCAAGCATGGCAGTAAACTTTGTTCTAGGATTATCCGGAAAAGAAGTCGGTGTGTCATACAAGTTACGAGAAGAACAAGGAATCTATGCAGTATCAGTTAGAGGTGCAAAATCGTGCAAGATACATCTTGGCAGAATTGTAAACCAGTTGGCAACAGAACTTGGTGGTTCTGGTGGAGGACATGACAAGGCATGTGGTGCAGTCATACCAAAAGACAAGATGACCACATTTTTGAAAAAATTTAATGCAAAACTCAAATAGTTTCTGCAATCAAGTCGATTTCTACTGCTGAATTTAGAGGAAGACTTGCAACTCCTAGTGCGATTCTTGTATGTTTTCCTTTTTCTCCAAAGATTTCAAACAAAAGGTCTGATGCTGCATTAATTATTTTTGGATGCTCGTAAAACTCTGGAGAACTGTTGACAAATCCTGAGACTCGAATAATTCTTGCTATTTTATCTAGTGTTCCAAGTTCTGCTTTTAGTTGTGCCAAGACATTTGTAATGCACAGTTTTGCTGCCTTTTGAGCATCTTCTATTGAGATACTTGTTGGAACTTGTCCTTTGAATTGTACCTGCCCGTCTTTCATTGGTATCTGTCCTGATACAAAGACCAAGTTACCTGTTCTTACAGCTGGAATATACGAGCCTGCGGGTTTTGGTGGCGTTGGAAGAAAAATACCCAATGCTGTCAGTTTTTCCTCAATCATGGTATCGTCTCTTACATAGTCGTGATTTTAATATGTTGATATACAATGATATGAAAAACCAACTCTATGGACAAGACCAAGTCCCACGGCCAAGAACTCAAAAAAGAACTTGATATTATGATATCAAGAATAAGCGCATTGGATGCAGCATCAACTGATAAAGAGAGAAAATCTCTGTTGGGTGTAATGAAGTCACTTGCAGAAAATCAAAAACACCTCATTGACGAGTCTGAGCACATCAAAAAAGCATTAGATCTGATGATGGTTCAGATCTTCAAAATAGATCAGGCCAAAAACTAGTCGTTATCACAATATCGTATTCTATACCGTTACAATAAAAGATTAAATTCAGCCCCCAATTGTTGGGAAACAAATGTCTCATCCGCCCGAGCCATCGAACAGCTCACCTCCTGTTGTAAAAGACAAGAATCCTCATAATTATCGTAAAGTCGGCTATTCTCTGATTGTAATTTCAGTATCACTTGTTCTCATAGGACTATTGATATTGGAAATAGGTGGTAACTATCATTTTTCAGGTGATATCATGGCAAAACAAGAGATTACTGCAATGACTCCAAAACATGGCTACAATGTAGTTGCATTTGATTTTACACAACCAGTGGGTGCCAAGATTATGTTCTTGGGTGGTGCAAACAACTTTACTGATGCATTACAACTACGAGCTGCAGATACTCCAAATTACAATGGTCAAAAAGGTCAGGTCTTGATATTTGATACATCAACTGTAAACAATACCAATTCAGTTTCTCTTGCAGAAGTATATGCAATGACTCCAACCTCTGGGTATAACGTTGTCTCATTTAATACAATGATGCCAGTTGGCGCAAGACTTTCTCCTCAAACACTAGACTCTTCACTCGGCGCTGCAATGAATGATTCTTCTAGATATTCTTCTGCAAATGCAGATTCTCAAGTGCAGATACTTACATTTACTTCATCATTTGAGGATAATCTAAAACAGATAATGGGAGTGAAATATGATCCTACACTAGAATCTAACAATATCAATCAGATAATATCAACACCTGCAAAATTAATTCCTCCGCCACCGCCAGCTCCTGTGGTGCAAAATACTACAAGTGTTGCAGCGCCAGTTAATGCAACTACGGTAAATGCTACTGCAAAAACGGTATCTGGTACAACTGTTGTAGCACCAGTTAATGCAACTGGTGGAAACTCTACTGGAAAGATGATTGTAAACACAAGTGTTGTT
>DATEZN010000153.1:0-2611 GCA_035255545.1 Nitrosotalea sp.
CCTATCCCAAGTCCACAGTTGTTGTTGTAATTGCTGGCACCTGTCTTTCTACAGTCAATGCAGAGCCTGTAGGTACTATGATTTCTGCTTTGATATTGTCTAACTGCTTTGGTTGATCAGTGTTCTTGTAAACAATTATCAAGTTTGCATGTTCGCCTACGTCAAGTATGTTGTTGTTGTTCTTGTTTACATCCCAGTAAACCATTGCCTTGGTACTGTTTGGATATTGACCGTCTCCTAGATTGGTGAGTGGGTCGTGGTCTATGCATGCCTTTCCAGTCATGCCTATTGCTACTGCACCAGAAGCGTTAATGACATTTCCACTGCTTCCTAATGCACAACCTACTCCAAAGATGTTGTCATATCTTACCGTGTTGCTGTAATACTTGATGTCAGTCAAAGTAGGATCAAGACTTACTGCATCTCCACCACCTGCTACCTTGAGTGGTATCACTGTGGCGTTGAGTTGAGAATTGGCAATATCTCCAAATCCAGTTACTTTACCTGCAATCTCAAGTGCACTGCTTGATTCTGTGACAGATGATGAAATTGCTGTCTTTGCCTTTTGTGTTGTTGAAAAACCCATGTTGAGAACGACAAAGGCTAAAGCTGCAGCAACGATTACGAATGCTATCATAACTATTGCAGACTCTATACCGATGACTCCTCTACGAGTCTTTCTGCTTCTCAGTTTGCTTTCCAATGTTTGTAATGTATTGTATTTAGGTTTTAATCCTGAAGTGTGTTTGGTATGATCAAACATCAGGTTTAGATATTTACAAAATCTTACAATTGGACAATTTTATGTGCTATTAGATATTGTATGCTAAATACAAATTCATCATCTGAAACTGTATTATTTGACCATTCTGCTACTTTGTTTTTTACCCATGTTGGAATTGTATCTGAATTAATTTTTGATATATTTTGAGTGTGGATTGACATGTATCCATTTTTGATCAAATATTGAATCAAATTAACAAATTCACTGTCTGTTATTTTTCCAGTTGTCCATATCTCTGCATTGTTTTTCATCCAGTATGGTATGTAGTGTGTATCTGATGTTGAGGTGGTGGGTGACGGCTGGGTGCTATTGAAACTAATGTTCATGTCTGTTATAGTGGCAGGAAATCCAAAAAATGATTTTATTTTATAATTGTCACTAGTCTTCAAAATAGCATTTGTAGCCTTAAATTCATACAAGAAACTATTATCTGCAAATAAATTGGTTTTATTTGTGTATACTAGATTTCTTTGACTGTCAAATACCTGAATGGTAACAGGCGTAATCTGATATGTGTTGTTTGCAATACCTGAAATTCTGATGGTGTCCCCTGGTGAATATGATTCTTTATCAGTTTCAATGCTAAAGTCCGGTGATATTCCCAAATATGCTGTCCCTACATCGATTTTTCCGCTCATCCAAGGGTGGATTTTACAGAAATAATAGTAACCCGACCACATGTCTGCTGGAATTTTCAAAGAAAAATTTCCTCCCGGGTTTATTACGCCACTATCAAATATTTTTCCTACATAATTAGGGTGATCTATAACTCCACTTGTAATTGTGTGAGCAATAGTGTCATTGTTTACCCATTGTATTGTTTCGTTTTGCCTTGCATGTAACTCGGGGGGCCAAAATGAGGTGCTATTTACTCCGGGGTTTGTCTTTATTGTAATTTTCCAAGGTATGGTTGAATTGTATGCAAATACATGTGATGTTGGTATTATAATGAAGATGGCAAGTATGATTATAATGCCACAGTGAAATAATCTCACAAAAAAACATCCAAAAAATGAGAAAAGAGGATGACGATTATTCAAATTAGACTAATGGGATAATTTTTTGAACAAAATATGATTTGTATTAGATATTTCATTGTTTTACAGCTAACTGTGATTTTTGGAATTGGTTAAAAATAAAAAGGAGGGACTGTCGAGTAAGTTTTTTGTTTACCCTAAGTCTACTACATTTGTTGTAATTGCTGGCACTTGTCTTTCCACAGTCAATGCAGAACCAGTTGGTAGTACAACTTCAGCCTTGATGTTGTCTAATTGTGCTGGTCTGTCTGTACTCTGATATTGAATTACCAAGTTTGCATGTTCACCCTGGTCAAGTATACTGTTGTTGTTCTTGTTTACGTCCCAGTACACAATTGCTTGTGTAGTTGTTGGTGCGGATGCGGTTGTTCCGTTTACTGCATCTTGATCAGTACATCCTGCTGTAACTGCAGCATCAACTGCTGCTGCTACTGTGGTGTATGAGGCGGATGTTAGAACACATGCACTTTTGTAGATGTTGTCATATCTGATGGTGTTGCTGTAATACTTGATGTCAGTCAAAGTAGGATCAAGACTTACTGCATCTCCACCACCTGCTACATTGAGTGGTATCACTGTGGCGTTGAGTACTCCACTTGAGACATATCCTATGCCTGTTACTTTACCTGCAATTTCAAGCGCACTGCTTGATTCTGTGACGGATGATGAAATTGCTGTCTTTGCCTTTTGTGTTGTTGAAAAACCCATGTTGAGAACGACAAAGGCTAAAGCTGCAGCAACGATTACGAATGCTATCATAACTATTGCAGACTCTATACCGATGACTCCT
>DATEZN010000154.1:0-2959 GCA_035255545.1 Nitrosotalea sp.
CTGGGAAAATTATGAAAAAGATAATTCGTAATTTTCCAGAAATTAATTTTTAATGTGTTCCAAACTTTTTCTAATGGAAGGTAAAACTAAAGCCATTTTACTCTCAAACGATTAAATACGCTAAAGAGAAAACACAGTCAATTGAGCCAACTGACTGCACAGCTTCATCATTCTGAAATTGGTGACATTTTAGAGAATTCTTTGATAGGTACAAGACCTGGAATTGAAGAATGCAGGAGACTGCTAGACTCTACTGATGTCCACCTGATGGGACTTGTTGCTGGACATCTTACAAGAAAAAAGTTTGGACGTCGTTCTTCTTTTGTAAACAATATGATTCTAAATTATACAAACGTGTGTATCACAGATTGCAAGTTTTGTGCCTTTTACCGACCTCCAGGTCATGAAGAGTCCTATACTGTAACACTTGACAAGATAGAGTCTAGAGTTAAAGCAGCTTGGGAAATGTTTGGCATAACTCAAGTAATGTTCCAGGGAGGACACAATCCATCTCTCAAGATTGAATATTTTGAAGACGCATTTAGATTAATAAGAAAAAAATTCCCGACAGTTGGAGTTCATGGTCTGTCAGCTTCTGAAGTTGACATGATATCCAAAGTTGAACACACTAGCACAAAAGAAGTCTTGTCAAGACTCAAGGAAGCAGGAATGCAATCAATTCCTGGTGCTGGTGCAGAAATTCTAGTTGACGAAGTAAAAAAAATAATCAGTCCAAAAAAGATCTCAAGTGATACATGGATTAGAATAATGGAAGAAGCTCACACTATGGGAATTCCTGCATCTGCTACAATGATGTACGGTCATGTGGAGACAAGAGATGATGTTGCAGAGCACTTTATGAAAATTGCAAGACTACAAGAAAAGACAAATGGATTCATGGCCTTTATTCCGTGGAGCTTTGAGCCAAACAATACTTTGATGCAAAAACAAGAGACTGTACAATATCCTGCAGGGGGAACACAACTCTTGAAGATGATTGCAATATCTAGAATAATGTATAATGATTTGATTCCACACATACAATCTTCTTGGCTTACAAATGGCGTTGCCATGGCACAAATGGCCTTGCAGTATGGTGCAGATGACTTTGGTGGAACGCTTCTTGGAGAAGAGGTGGTTTCATGTACTGGTGCTCGTTCAACTGAGCTTACTGGTGAGAAAATAATCCAGGCAGTAAAACAAATTGGTTACGAAGTAGAAGAGCGAGATAATTTCTACAATACTGTAAGAACCTGTTAGATGCCGTAACTAGACCATTTGGAATCAACTAGATTCTTTGTGACCTGGTCTGATTTTACAAGTTCTTGAATCTCTCTTTGGAATCCTTCTTCCTTTGTTTTCTGTGTTGCATCGATTCCAAGCTTGGAACCCAAGTTTACAAAAGGAGATGCTGGGTCAAGTGTATCCGTTGGAGTATTGTTGATGATTACCGTATCTCTTGTAGCATCTGACCTTGTGGTGATTGCCCAAATTACATCATTGAAATCATGAACATTGACATCTTCATCTACGACAACAAAGAATTTTGTCAGTGCAAGCTGACCCATTCCCCACAGACCCATCATGACTTTTTTGGCCTGTCCTGGATATCTCTTTTTGATTGAAATTATTGCCATGCCTTGGAACCATCCTGAAGCAGGCATTGCAAAATCTACAACTTCTGGGTGGAACATTTTGATAAGAGGCAAAAATGAACGCTCGATTACTTTGCCAATGTATGCATCTTCTAAGATTGGCTTGCCAACTATGGTAGTAAGGTAAATTGGTTTTTGTCTTCGCATGATTCCAGTTAATGTAAACACTGGATACGGTTCTTGTGGTGTATAGTATCCTGTATGATCTCCAAACGGTCCCTCCATTCTGATATCTGATGGATCCACATATCCCTCTAGTACAATCTCTGCATTGGCAGGAACCTCCAAGTCTATTGTTTTACATTTTACAGTCTTGATTCCGGTCTTTCTTGTAATTCCTGCAAAGAGATACTTGTCTAGTCCCTCTGGTACGGGAGCAACTGCAGAAAATACTGTAGCAGGGTCTGAGCCAATTATTACTGCAGCTTCTATCTTGTTTCCAGAATCTTTTTTGATATCATAATGATGTGCACCACGCTTGTGTTTTTGCCAGTGCATGAATGCATGTGTACTGTCTATAACCTGCATCCTGTACACGCCAAGATTTCTCACACCAGTCTCTGGATGTTTTGTTGCAATCAAACCAAATGTGATAAACTTGCCTGCATCTTTTGGCCATGTTTTTAAAATTGGAATCTTGTCAAATGTTGGTGTGTCCTCTATTACTTCGGTAACAGGACCGCTTTTTTGCAGCTTTGGTGCAATGTCTGTCATCTTTGACAACTCTGGAAGCTTTCGTAGTTTATCTAAAATTCCTGTTGGCATTTCCATTCTTGTCATGTCTACAATTCTCTGGCCAATTTCAGTAAAGTCTTGCATCTCTAATCCGATTTCAAGTCGTTTAATGGAACCAAATGCATTTGCAAGTATTGGGGTGTCATAATTTTTTATATTTTCAAAAAGTATGGCAGGACCATTTGCATACATTACTCTACTGAGAATTTCTGAAACCTCGAGATTCGAATCAACTTGGGTTTTTACCCTTTTGAGCTCTCCAGCCTTTTCTAGTTGTTCGATAAATTCTGAGACATCTTCAATTGGCACATGCTTACTGGATTTACAATATCGTATAAGCGTAACTAGGTTTAGACTAGTTTTTTAAAAAAGTGTCATACTAGAGAACTTTAATTATGCTATGGCGCAAAATGCCATCAAGTTGGGAGATGAAAAATGCACAGTTTGTGGAGGTCAGGGAAAGATTGCTCTTCTTGACACACAGTGTTCTTTCTGTAATGGAACAGGGGAATATTCCAAAACTGCTGATAGCTATATGAAATCACATATTTGCCAATGCATATTTCTTG
>DATEZN010000155.1:0-3157 GCA_035255545.1 Nitrosotalea sp.
CGAAGCGATGAGCGCCCTCCGCGAGCGCCGCGAGCCGGTGTTCAAGGACCACTGACACCAATGCCGGCCTGGTTCTTTTTCCCGAACGGGCCGTGGTTTCACGCCCTCGTCAGCCATCTTTCCGGCCGAGGCCGGGCAGCTTAGTTGACACCAACGTTGAAGGATATAGTGTCGTTAGTGGCGATCCGCGGAGGGAGTCATCTGAAGCATGGAGCGTTCTTTTGTTTTGTACACCAAATGTGTTTAATTCTCTTACTGTGATTGGAATTTCATTAATAATTGCCCCTGTCGCACTATTTGTTTGGCGTATTGGTTTTTTTGGTGGCGCCGATGCTTTTGCATTAATTGTTCTAGCTGCACTGGCTCCGGAATCTACATTTTCTACATCTCAGGTCAATCCATTTACTACGTTGATTAATACGGTATTACTTTCAATAATTCCTGTTCTAGTAAATGTGACGCGAAACATTCTTTCAATGCTGCAACACAAAGACATCTTCAGTGGATTTGAGACTGAAACTAGAAAAAGCAAAATAATCGCCATGTTTGTAGGACATCGTTCAAAAAATCCCAAATTTAGTTTTTCTATTGAAAAAAGAGAAGGAAACTTGCGCAAGTTGGATTTTACACTAAAGAACGCAGATACTGAAGAATTTTGTTCTTCTTCTGATACTTGGGTTACATCTGGAATGCCATACATGATCTATATTTTTGGTGGATTTGTTATCCAGCTTGTTTACGGTGATGTTGTTTTTAATGTCATCAAAATACTTCACTGATACCTTGACATCCTTTGGGTTTTTTATCTAAGGTTTATTAGTTGTAAAAAAAACGCCTAGGTATGAAGCTAAAGGTTGCAATTGCAATGTCAGTGATATCAATAGTAATGCTCTGCATTTATGGCGCAGACGTCATTGTGGCCAATGGCAATAAGATGGGCTTTCTTCCTATGGATGTATCTGTTAGAGGATCGATTTTTGGAATAATTCCTTCTGTAATGCTAATAGTCTCATTTTTCATAACTAGAAAAGAACCGTCCAAAAAACTAGGCATGCTGATAATAATCGGAGGTGTACTGATACTTGCAGGCACTGGAATAATTCTTGCAATGCAGGGTGGTCAATCTCAGGATTCTAGGGGCATACGTGAAATGGGTGCTGTTTTAGGCATAGGTATCATAATTGCCATCTTGGGCGCAATTAAAATGCAAAAATCATAGATTTACCAGTTGATTTTCAATCCAGGTTTACATTCAAAGAAATACTCAAAGACATGGCTGTACAATTTGTTAGTGTGGTAAATTGTTCTAAATGTGGTCAGGATGTAAGTAAGGTATACGACTGTGAGCATACTGATGATAGGGACTATTGTGTGGAATGCTATACTGAATTACACTATTATCTTACTGAGAAAAAACATCTTGACAATACTTGAATTCTTCAAAATATCGAGTATGGTATTTTCCAAATCTTTTAATTCAAATTGAAAAATTCCTTATCTATGAAAGCCATACTTCTTTCCGGAGGGTTTGGTAAACGACTCAAACCATTAACAGATTATCTACCAAAACCTTTGATACCAATTTGCAATTATCCAATTATTGAATGGCAAATACGTTATTTTAAAAAATTTGGAATTAGAGATATCATAGTCTGTGCTGGTTATAGGGCAGATCAAGTGGTAAAACACCTCGAAAACAAAAATCTTGGAGTAAATCTAGAATATTCTATTGAAACAGATCCTCTTGGTACTGCAGGCGCAATAAGAAAAGCAAGTAAGTGTATCGATACTGATGATTTTTTTGTTGCAAATGGGGACATCTTGACAGACATTGATTTAAAAAAATTAAGGGCTCATTCCAATTCTGTTGCAGTAATACCCCTTAGAACATCGTTTGGAATAGTTCATCTTGATGGAATAAAAGTTGGACGATTTGAAGAAAAGCCTGAAATGTCAGATTATTGGATGAATGCTGGAATCTATTATCTAAACAAAGATATTTTGAAACACCTACCAAAAAATGGCAATCTGGAAAGTACTACATTTCCACTTTTAGCAAAATCGGGAATACTGCATGCCGTAAAATACGATAAAGTCTTTTGGAAATCTATTGACTCTTACAAGGATATGGAAGAATGTGAATCTTTTATTCAAACCCATAAATATGAAAAATTCATTTTTTCCAAGTGAATATGATGCGACTTGGGTTTAGTTTAGGCTCTCTCTTGTCAGTTGAAGAGATTCTCGACTGTACAAAAGTGTTGAATAATTATTCTGCTGATTCTATTTGGATTCCTGAAACATGGGGAATGGATTGCTGTTCAATTTTATCACAGGTGGCAAGTATTGCAAACAAGCCCAAGTTAGGTTCATCAATTATCAATATTTATTCTCGTAGTCCTGCATTGACAGCAATGTCTGCTGTAACACTTGATGTCATATCGGGTGGGAGATTCATGTTAGGTCTTGGTACTAGTAGTAAACCAATTGTTGAGAATTGGCATGGTGTGGAATTCACAAAACCATTGCAAAGAATGCGGGAATACGTGGAAATTACTCGTCTTGTCATGTCGGGCGAAAAAGTATCATATGATGGTAAATTTTTTCACTTGAAAAACTTTGGTCTTTTGATCAAACCTAAACGAACTAGAATCCCAATTTATCTTGCAGCAATAAACCAAAAAATGATGGAACTTACTTGGGAGATTGCAGATGGAGTAATTTTTTATCTACGACCATTACATGAACTAAAAACAACAATTGAAAAGATGCAATCTAGAAGGAAAATTGACATTGCATGTCAATTAATAACATGTGTTTCTAATGATTCTGAAAAAGCAATTATTCGGGCCAAGCAAACTATTGCATTTTATGTTTCGGTTGGAGCGATTTATAGACAATTCTTGGCATCAAATGGATTCAAAAAAGAGACAGATGCAATATTCGAAGAATATCGAAAAAAAGGTTTTAGTGACAATCACGTATTTGTGACAGATGACATGGTTAACTCTTTAGCAATATGTGGAACGCCTGAAGATATACGACAAAAAACATCCCAGTTTATTGAATCCGGAGTGAATTTACCGATACTTCAATTCAACCCTGTAGGAAGCATAAAAGAATCATTTGAACTTCTTGTCAAAACTCTTGCAAGTGA
>DATEZN010000156.1:0-2014 GCA_035255545.1 Nitrosotalea sp.
AAACATCTCAGATGGAATTGATAGATTAACAAGATATCTAAACGAGTCCCCCTTTTGCATATATTCCGCAAGGTTGAGCGGAGATTTCAATTGGATTTGTCATTTTGTTTTTTCATCAATAGAACAATACGACCTTGAAACAAATAATTTTCTAAACAGATTTGCAGATATAATATCTGACTTTCGCTCCTATGAATCAAAGGCTACAAAATCTTCACCATACGTACTATTTGATGAACACGCCACTAATGAAAAAAAGCTCCAAGTATACACCATATTAAATTCCATCAAAAAGCATGACAACCTAAATGATCGACTCCAATCCATAGTCGAAAGTCTTGTAAAATATTTTAATGCCAAGTTTGCACGAATTTGGTTTTATGACAAGAAATCAAAAACATTGATTCTAAAATACAGTGCAGGCAAGTACAAGAACATAGATGGTGAATTTTCTAGAGTATCTCAAAATTCTCTAAAAATTGGTTCCATTGCAAAAACAAAGAAACCCGTGGTTTCAAATGATGTCGTACACGATCCCAGAATAAAACATCACGAATGGGCAAAAAAGGAAAAACTCAAGTCTTTTGCAGGATATCCAATATTGTACAAGGGTACAGTTGTAGCAGTTTTAGCCATGTTCAGTGAGAAATCCCTCTCACCAAGTGACTTTGAGATTCTAGGAATATTCTCAGACCAGCTCTCAAAGGAGCTTTCAGGCTTTTTTGAAGCAAAAGACTTTCTTCTCATTTGAGAAAAAAATTAACAGCCATTTTTGTTGTTTTACCAATATTCAGCACGTACATTTCAATTTATTAAATCAATTTGGACAAGACAACCTGTTGGAATCAGAACTTGCAGAGATAACTGAGGGAAGTACAAAGCTTTTGGTACCAAAAGAGTCATTATCAGAAAAAGTACCTCCAAAAGAACCTGCATTTTTCAACCCAAGAGCAAGAATTAGTAGAGATTTTTCCATAATAGCATATTCCACATTTCTTAAAAACTTCAAAGGTCCAAAGATCTTTTTAGATTCACTTGCAGGCATTGGAGCAAGAAGCATCAGAGTTGCAAATGAAATAAAATCAATAGAGAAAGTAATAGTAAATGATGTCAACCAGCAAGCTCTTGAGATTGGAAAAAGTATTGCAAAATTAAACCAAGTTACAAACTGTGATTTTTCTGAAAATGAGGCTTGTAGATTTTTAAGTCTTCACTCAACAAGAGACGGACGTGGTGCAATTGTAGATGTTGATCCATTTGGTTCACCCTCTCGTTATCTTGATTGTGCAATAAGGGCTACATTTCACGGAGGACTCTTGTCAGTAACAGCTACCGACATGACCGTATTACATGGAATATTTCCAGAGGCATGTCAGCGCAAGTATTACGGAACTCCGGTTAGAACAATATACGGAAATGAGATAGCATTACGATTGATTATAGGATGCATGAACATGGTTGCAGGCAGAATGGACATTATGATATCACCATTATTTGTCCAGCACAACATGCATTACTACAAAGCCTATGTCAAAATACTTGTTAGAACAAATACCAAAAATTGCATGGGGTACATTTTACATTGTGATAATTGCGGAAACAGAAAAGTGGTACATGATGTTGAATACACATGTAACATTTGCAATTCAAAGGCAAAACTTGCAGGCCCCCTTTGGATAGATAGTCTCTACGACAAGGATTTTGTTGATTCCATGGCATCAGAAGAGAAAGACTTGACAGTTGACAAGTCTTGATGGCGGAGCGCCAGCGAAACGACGTATGCGACATTGTCCTCATCTTCGACGAGGACGATCCTCGGACCTCCGTCGTTGGCCATTGATGGCATTTGGTGTGCCCCGATGCTCACCGGGCCAAGTATCGCAGGATGAGTTCAAGATTCCTTCAAGATCACCTATTGAAATGTTGTGGAGAGGCCACAGGCACCCCCGGGTTGGATTATTGAATTGCGCGCCAAAAGATTAAGGAAGAAGAGGCCATTTTTCTAAGCGTCTTC
>DATEZN010000157.1:0-3045 GCA_035255545.1 Nitrosotalea sp.
AATTACAGAGATTTCAGAGAATGCAAATTTTGGAAAATGGTACGTCCCCGTAGCAGAAGAAGTATCAGCAGATGATAAAGGATTCATGTTAGCAACCAAGTTCCATCACAAATCAAAACATGTCTTTAGATTTGAAATACTACGAGACCAGTTCAATTCAATGACTTTTGATGAAAAAAATGAGATAGTAGCAAGCCTGGCAGCAAATTCAGGAGACATTTCAATGCTAGGATACCCATATGGAGCTATAGATGCAGACAGATTTGCCCAAGTTCGAATGAATGAGCTCGGCAAATATCGTGGCATGTTAATGGCTGAAAAGACAAAAGACCTGAGGTGGAAGCGTCTTTCCAAGTATACATTAACTAATGAAGTTCATGAAGATCTCAACTGGGTGACAAGCTAAGATGAACGAAATAGACATTGTAGGACAAGTAATTGGTGGAAAATTTGGAGACATCATAATTAGAGAAAAACATGGTAAGAATTTAGAGATTGGAGATTTGTTAATCTCTGAAGAAGACGGATCATATTTGATTTTACAGGCATTTGCATTAGAGTATGGAAGTCAGATTCAAGATAGAATGCAACAGATGATGTCAGGGGTCAATTTAGAACAAGGAGTTGAAAACGATCAATTTTATGAACCTGAATTTGTAAATTATGTTTTAACAAGAATCAAACCAGTAGCCCGAGTCTCAAAATCAGACAACAAGGTGACTCTGCCAAAATCATTACCACCATTTTTTAACAAACTCAGACTAATTAAAAATGAAGATCTAACATTTTTGAAAAGATCAACCGAGCAGATATTTGTAGGATACATCAGAAGTGGAACCAAAGTAATCAAAGATGCCGAAGTTTGGTTAAATGCAGAAGATGTATTTTCACATCACGTCTTGATTCCAGCAACTACTGGCAGAGGAAAGAGTAACCTGGTCAAAACAATATTGTGGCATGTATTAGACTCTAACAAAGTCGGGGCTCTAGTGTTAGATGCACACGATGAATATTTTGGACGACATAATTTAGGACTAAAAGATCATCCAAAAGCAAGAGAAAATTTAGTATATTATACTCCTGCAAATCCACCAGCTGGTTCTAACAGACTTACAATCAATTTACAATCCATCAGACCAGAACACTTTGAAGGAATTGTAGATCTTTCAGATGCCCAGTATCAGGCAATTAGAGGAGCCGTTAGAGACTATCACGAATCATGGATATCACAATTAATGATACTACCTCCAGAGGTAAGCGCCACAACCGAGAACATGGCAATCACAATGAGTGTTGTCAAGCGTAAATTGAGGCTAATTTTAGGTCTGGACGTCAATTTTCAGAACCAAGTAGAATCAAAAAATGATGTTTTTGATGCAGGTACAAAGGGTTTGACCACAGTGGACGATATTGTAAATGACATAGAACGTGGTAAAATTGTCGTATTAGATACCTCTAGACTTGGTAATGAAGCAGAAATCATAGTTGGAAACATAATTGCATCAAAATTACTTGAAAAATACAAAGATTACAAGCAGAAAGGACAGCTTGAAAGAAAACCTGTTGTCACAGTGGTGATTGAAGAAGCCCCAAGAGTCATAGGAGAAGATGTATTGATTGCAAAAAATGACAATATTTACAGTACAATAGCTAAAGAAGGAAGAAAGTTCAAAGTCGGATTGACTGCAATTACACAGCTTTCAAGTGTCATTCCAAGAACTATACTTGCAAATATGAACACAAAGATAATTTTAGGAAATGAGATGAAACAGGAAAGACAAGCAATCATAGAGAGTGCATCTCAAGACTTGTCAGAAGATGATAAAAATATTGCAAGCCTGGACAAAGGAGAGGCAATTATCTCAAGCATCTTTGTTCCATTTGCGTTACCAATCAAGATTCCGTTATTTGAAGAGATGGTCAAGAAACATTCCACTGCAGAAAAATCATTCAAGACAAAGGTGTTCTAATGCTATTTGCCCACATGTCAGATATCCATATTGGGTTTCAAAAACAAGAGAATTTACAAAAAATTGAACAACGAGTATTTGAAAGTGCATTAGATGAATGTATCAAAAAAAAAGTAGATTTTATTTTAATCCCAGGAGATTTATTTCATGTAAACATTCCAGAGATGAGAGTTCAAAAGTTTGCTTTTGCAAAATTCAGACAAGTTCACGAACATGGAATTCCAGTTTATGTAGTATATGGAAGTCATGATTTCAGTCCAATATCAAATTCTGTAATAGATCTTCTAAGTGAAACAGGATACATTACCAAAGTGACCAAAGTCAAAGAATCTACAGAGGAGAAGATTACGTTAGATTTTGTAATAGATGCCAAAACAGGAGCCAAAATAGCTGGTCTACCAGGCTTGAAGGTTGGAAAAGATGAGGTATACTATCAAAAATTAGACAGAAAGGCACTTGAGAGTCAGACAGGATTTAAGATATTTTTGTTTCATGGAGGAATTGACGAGTTAAAGTTAGAATCAGGTCCAGAAACTGATTTTATGCCTTTATCATTATTGCCAAAAGGATTTGATTATTATGCAGGAGGTCACATGCACGGATTTTTACATGAAAAATATACTGATTATCCAAATGTAGTTTATCCAGGAACTCTATTTTCAGGATACCATAGTGATTTAGAAGAAAATGCTAAAGGAAAAAAGCGTGGTATTGTTTTTGTCGAATTTGAAGACAAGATTAAAAATATAGAATTTATTCCCATCCACAATGTAGAATATGAAATAATAGAAATTGATGCAGCAAAGAAAAATTCATCGAGTGTTAATGTTGAATTATTAGAAAAAATTAAAACAGTGGATCCTAAAAATAAAATAGTAATAATAAAAATTCAGGGTGAATTATCAGAAGGAAAGACGACAGATATTGAATTTACAAAGATGAAAGAAGAGTTAGAACAAAAATCAGCTTTAGAAATCAAAATAGTCAGAAGCCAGTTGACATCCAAAGAGTATACAATCACCCAAGCAAGTGGGAAAGACAAGAATGAAATTGAAACAAATGTCTTTTCTGAAAA
>DATEZN010000158.1:0-7206 GCA_035255545.1 Nitrosotalea sp.
GTGGATCGGGCCGGATTTGAACCAGCGACCCCCGCAGTGTGAGTGCGATATCCTAACCAGGCTAGACTACCGATCCAGATTTATTTTTCAAAGTAGGATTATTTAGTTCTTGAATTATCATACATGTACACTACATTTTGTTACCACAGATTGTACAAAATTTAGCCATCATTGCCACAATTTTACCACACGATGTACACTTTTTTTCATTTCCAGACAGTTGACCCATGACTTCATTTCTGCTTGGAAGATTTTTCGCAGAAATAAAAGAGGCAACAGAGTTTTGTGGTCCAGATGCTGACTGATTTACAACACCACCCGCTGTCAATCCAGACCCTGATGAGCGAGAAGATGAAGCCTTGGCCATCCTGTTTAGTGCTTTTTTTATCTCAAACATGGCTTTTAGTCCTAGAAAATCAAGTGCAGAATATTTGAGAACGGCATCAGTCATCCCATAATAATAGTCCCGTTCAGCCAGTTTTCCTTGTTTATAGAGTTCATGCATTTCCGTGAATGCTTGAATGTAAGGGTCATACCCCCTGAAAATATACTGGAGTTTGTCAAACATCAAGGCAAGTGTATCTACATCATCTCCCCCAAATTCCATTAGATTACTTGGTTCACGACCACTACTTATTTTTTGATTTGTCTAGTGAGTATGTTGCTTAAAGCAAGAGCCACAAAACTCTTGGTTGCATTTTGGACAAGATATCAGTTCTCCGGGCCTATAGCCAACAAAACATTTCGAGCATGCAAAGGGATTCATGGAGAATCAAGAATATCGTAATACTTAATCTTTAATCTTTGTTTGGGCCCGCTTGAACTCTAATTTATCCCATGGAAATACTATGTATTCTTGACCCCGAGTTTTTTTAGCATAGATTAACTGTTTTGGATATCTTGTCCCCTTTCGTGCAACCAATGTGGCATATGCAAAATTTTTAGGATCTTTTACAAGTGGAAATATTCTTTTGAAAGTATCGCCTGAATCATAAATGTCATCTACAAATAATGTTCTTTTGGGAATTTTCTTTTTGTCTATTCGAATTTTCTTTATATTAAAATGATCGGCAATCAATCTTGCAGGTACTAGTCCACCTCGTGATACTGTAGCAATCCTATCAAACTCAAATCCAGTTTTATCAATTTTATCACAAATAATCATCACGTATGATTCAATCTCTTTCCATGTGAGATTTGAATTTCCTTTCCAGACTTTTTTTGTCAACCAATAGTCCTTTTTTTGTTCTCTATTAATCATTTTGAAAACTAGATATATGAAACTTAGACGTGGTTAAATAATTTAGCCTTAGCTAACTCTTATATTCAGACTGGGTTAATTTGCAATCATTACAATGATCTCACCAAAAGCAAAATTATCTCATTTTAAAAGTTCACTGAGAAAATTCATAGCATATTCTGGTCCTGCACTCATTGTAAGCATAGCCTACATGGATCCTGGAAATTATGGAACAGATCTACAAGGAGGAGCAGGATTTGGCTATTCACTACTGTGGGTAGTATGGCTTTCAAGTGGTATGGCGATGCTAGTACAATACCTAGCAGGAAAATTGGGAATTGCAACAGAGAGAGGCATGGCAGAAATTCTAAGGGAAAAACTAGGTAGAAGATTGTTCATCATCCCATATTGGTTAAGCTCTGAAGTTGCATCAGCTGCAACAGACTTGGCCGAATATCTTGGAACAGTCATTGCATTGAATCTGTTGTTTGGAGTGCCAATGATATATGCATCAATCTTTGGAGCAGCAGATGTTGTCATCATATTGGCTCTCACATCAAGAAGATTTCGTGTCTTGGAACAATTGTTTTTACTTTGTGTTTCAATCATAAGTTTTGGATATATCTATGAATTACTTGTTGCCCCACCAACCATCCATGGCATATTTTTTGGTACATTTTCACCCCACTTTGTAAACTCTGGTGCATTATTTGTTGCAGTTGGAATTATTGGTGCTACTGTAATGCCACATGTTGTATTTTTACACTCTTTTCTTACTAAAGAAAAAGCAAATGGCAAGTCACTTGAGGAAAGAAAAAAGATGCGAAAATTACATCTTGCAGAGACTGTATTTTTGCTTACCATAGCTGCTTTGGTAAATGCTGCGATTTTACTAATGGCAGCAGTCGCATTCAATCCTGCCAACTCTCAGATTCAGTCAATCGCTGAAGCGTACAAGACACTTGTCCCCTTGTTTGGTGCTGCTGCAGGATTAATTTTCTTGGTCACTTTATTATCATCGGGCATAGCATCATCAGCAGCAGGAACACTGTCAGGTCAAATAATAATGGAAGGATTTCTAGGGAAAAAAATCAATGTATTACTACGCAGAATAATTACAAGATTTGTAAATGTGATTCCAACAACTGTCGCCATACTGATGGGCTTTGATCCATTACACATACTTGTGTACAGTCAATTCCTTCTTAGTTTACTAATACCAATTGCGGTAATACCCGTTGTCATACTTACCATGAACAAAAAGTTGATGGGTGAGTTTGTAAATAGAAAGATAACAACAATCATCGCGTGTATTTTTGTTGGAGTAATTTTGGCGTTCAACATTCTTTCGCTAGTCAACCCATCATCATAAAGTGAATACAGAATTTATCAAGTAACTACCTTAAACTGGACATTTTTTTTCTTCAAGAATTGTATTAATTGTTGAGCATGTTCCTGATCCTGTGTCTCAAGACTCAATGTAACTCCAGCAGTGCCTGCAGGTATGCTGGAGCTTAGTCTGTCATGAATTACATCTACGATATTTACACTCAGCGACGATATCTGGTCAATTACCTCCTTGAGAGCGCCCGGTTTGTCAGTCAAAAGGATAAAGATCTTGACCATTCTGCCCATTTCTGTCAGGCCTTTTGCTACAATCTGGCCAAGTAGATACATGTCTACGTTTCCACCTGACAAAATTGTGACCACCTTTTTGCCTTTGGCTGGTTTTTTATCAAGCAAGTATGCCACACCAACAGCACCAGCAGGTTCCACCACAGTCTTTGATCTTTCCATCAGTAGAAACATTGCTTTCACTATGGCCGAATCATCAACAAGAACAATATCATCAATTAATTCATTTATGATTTTAAATGTAGAATGGCCCGGTGTTTTTACAGATATACCGTCTGCAATTGTTCTGTTACCTGCAACAGATTGTAACTTGCCAATATCAAATGATTTTTTCATTGCAGGAAAACCAGACGACTGGACACCAATTACTTTTACCTTTGGTTTTTTTGTCTTGACTGCTTTTAGTATTCCAGCTGCTAATCCTCCTCCACCTATTGGAACATAAATCTCGTCGACATCAGGAAGATCCTCCAGTATTTCAAGTCCTATCACACCTTGTGCAGCTATTACTGTTTCATCATCAAAGGCATGTACTATGGTAGCACCTGTTTTTCGTGCAATCTCTGCAGCTTTTGCAGAAGATTCATCATAGATGGTTCCTTCCAAAATTACATTTGCACCATATGATCTAGTAGCAGAAACTTTGGCAGGTGAAGCAGTAACTGGCATTACAATTGTACAAGGAATTTTTTCAAGTGATGATGCATAAGCTACACCTTGTGCATGATTTCCCGCAGATGCTGCAATCACCCCTTTTTTCTTTTCTTCTTTTGAAAGGCTTGCAATCTTTGCATATGCTCCTCTGAACTTGAACGAGCCAGTTTTTTGCAGACATTCTGATTTTAGATATACATTGGATCCAGTCATCACACTAAATGACTGGGAGTTTTCAAGTGGTGTTCTACGAATTACGTTACGTTGTATTTTCTGGGATTTTATTATATCTTCAAAAGTTACATTCAACAGAATTTCCAGTCCCATCTCGGTATATTTGGTTTATTGAACCATATACACCAAAAAACAGGCTTTTATTTTGCATAATTTTAGCATATTTTAGATAAAAAATATATAATTATGTCATAAATTAACAAAATTTTCAGGGATCAAAAAGGGCTAAATAATATTCTGAGATCAGGACAGATCTAAGTCAAGGTGGTCATAAAGGCCACATGGTGTCAACTCCCCAAACTTTGCACCGTGGCGTGCAGTTCTGGCCCCTTGACTAATTATTAGATTTTTGAAAGTACTGCGTTATAAACAATTTTTTAGTTTTTCAGAATTTCTATGATACTATCAAGTAATGCAAGCAGATTTGTCTTTGTCTGCTCTGAAATTCTTGTGAGATTTATGTTTCCCTGTCTTGTGTTGTTCTTGACATATTCTAAATTAAAGTTACATAGACACCCTTCCTCTGCTGCGATCATTTTGTTTTCATCAATTAGCACTGGAGTGGTATGATATACCTCTATGAGCATGTTATCCAGTTCTCCAAACAATCTATCTCTGTTTGCTACAAGTTTTGTATGTTCTGCATGTGATACTTCGATTGTTTTTACAATATCTTGTGTAATATCTTCACGATTAAACAATACTTCAAATAATTTTTGTTCATCCATCCCTTGGAATCCTTCTGCCCGTAGCTTTTCTTCTATTATCTTGTCATTTTCAGGCCCCACCCGAACCTGGAGTTTTGCAATCATGTCTGAAATGTCTGATAATTCTTTTTGAATTTCAATAACACGATGATCTAATCTGTAAAACAACAAGGCATGATACTGTAGAGACATGTGTGAAGAAAGGAGATAGTTTCCTTCCTGTATCTCAAACTTTATGAAACTTCTTCTCAGGTCTTTTTCAGTGGTTGCTGATACTCCTTGATTGTTCCATGCAGGTGTTTTTTGCAACACGCTTTCAAAAAACTTTCTTACAAGAGCAGGATCAAATGATTCCTGGTCTGTTACAGTGCCGTCTCCCAACATAACCTTTAGGGGGACTTTATTTGTCAGAGCCGTAATGTGTTCCAAAAACAAAGCCCGTATGGTCTCAGCCTTGGCACTCATGGATGTTATAAAAACATCAGGATTACTGACAGGTATCTGCATCAGAATATTTCCAAAACCTTCCACATAAAATCGGTATGTACTTTAAATACTCTTTAAAACCATTTTTTATTAGATGTGGACACGTGAAAAAACCATCTTTTAAGAAGATAATCTGCTGGAACTGTAACGTGGAAGTTATACAATACTTTGATATAAAATACAAGGGAGAAAGAGGAGTATGTCCCGTATGCGGTGTCAATTTTCCATTGGAGTGAGTAAAAAATGAGCGACGAGCCAGAAAAGATACAAGATGAAAGTACTGCCACCCGAAGCATCATAGACATGATGTTAGGCGGAGGTAAGACAGGTACGCTTGATAGTGAAAGTTTGATAAAAGAGACTCAGAAAAGAGTATGGAGTTCGCTCAAAAAAGGATACGAGTATGATTATTCTATAGATGAATCAGACACGTTTCTTCGAAAACATGTAGCACAAAAATTGCACATGCTTGTAATGTTTGTAGACCTGGTTGGTTCCACTGACATGGCATTACAACTCCCGCCAGAAAAACTTGGGATAATAATCAGTTCATTTTCACAAGAAATGAGATCTGTTATACGTCATCATAATGGATATGTCCTAAAATATGTCGGAGATGCAGTGATAGGATATTTCATTGCAGAGGAAAGTCCACTTGTAGTATCAGATAGTGCAGTAAACTGTGCAAGAACTATGATAGATGTCATAGAACGCGGAATAAATCCAATACTTAGTGAATATGATTATCCAGAGTTGCGCGTAAAAATTGGCATGGATTTTGGGGAGAATGTAGTTGTAAGATATGGCTCAGACCAAGTTAGATCGCATGTAGACATTCTTGGTCCTGCAGTAAGCATAGCAGCAAAGATTACCGCACTTTCAAAACCAAACCAGATCTTGATTGGAGAAGATGTCTATGAGAAACTTCATCCTACACTCAAGAGTCTTTTTGAGAGAATTGAGTGGTCAGATAACAGATGGTCATATCAGGACAAGAAGACTGGAAAGATTTACAGAGTTTACGCAATGCATGCCTAGACAGTAAATCTATCGGGACACTCTACATGTTCATAATGATGATCTGTAAATTTTTGATCAACAATATACATTACAATTTTGTATAAATCAGTTGAACCTATATTTTTTTTACATTTTATACAATGCATTGATATTGTTTTTGACATTAAACTAGTGTCGATCAGGCCATTCTATAAGGATCAGAGATCGATAGAATTTGATAAAAAACGACCGGTACTTGACACCTTGCTATATCTAATGCGTAGTTTTGTGAGTAAACATGAAATAGAGGACAGCAAGAATTCCATTCATGTGGCCATATGATGTTAGAAAAATGATGGAAACTTTTGGTCATCCAATAGATATGATGAATTCTCCATTTGCATTTCCAAGACTACCACCACGTGCAAATCCACCACAAGGAATTGCCAGTGCAGGAATGGTAAAGGACCGCATAGTCAAAGACGCTGACATGATAACAAGTAAACTCTCAGCTCATCATACAATGTTTCAAAGATATGCAGCAGGCTTGTTCAACATGACACCAAATGGATTCATGCCAGGCCATCCAATGCATACTACAATGCAAGCAGTAGATACACTAGCTGAAGAAAATGACAGACTGAAAAAAGAGAACTTGGCTTTAAAATCAGGTCTTGACAAAGAAAAGAAAAAGTAACTTCCAACTTTTATAAAGCATAAACTTTCTATCATAATCATGCAAAAGACACCCAATCAAAAATGGGCAGAGCAGATAGCAGAACACCGAAAGAAATGTCAAGACATAATGGAATTATCAAAATCAATTAGATATGTAGGACTGATAAATGAATATGGAAGAACTCTAACTGGAATATTCAGACCGGGACTAGATGTTTTGTTATCAAATGAACTTGCAAGAAATGAATTTTTCTTGGTCTCTACAATGTTTGCAATGCGAAACAAGGCAAACGCGGCAATTGGAAACATGGAAAGTGTAGTACTCAGACATGACAAAGTTACAATCATAATCTTCCAAAGAAAAGAGGGCATCTACTATACATCAGTAAACAAGATAGTAACACCAGATGCAATAAACAAAATTATTGCAAAAATTAAAAAAATTATTTAGAGTGGAGCAAATCCATGGAAACCACGGGCTTGTTTTGCACCATCATCAAATGAAGGCTCAAACAATGACACCATATACTTGTCAGGATCAAGTACAATACAATTTTTGCCTGCCTTGTGAGA
>DATEZN010000159.1:0-2250 GCA_035255545.1 Nitrosotalea sp.
ACATATTCGCATCGCAATACACCCTCGAAATTGCATTAAACACTAATGCAAACGGTTCTATCACAGTCACCCTACCTAGAGCTATGATAGATTCAAAGCTACCACCACCTCCAAATCCTGACGCAAACTTGACCGGAGCAAAGATTGACACATCAACATTAGAAGATAGCACATTCATAGTCACAGACGGCGGAAAACAAATTACACAATTCAGTGAAACAAAGAATCAAAATGTGAGAATACTTAGCATCCCATTTAGCAATGGTGATTCCAAGATTGACATAGTAGGTACAATCGTAGTTCCAGAGTTTGGCCCAATCGCAGCTCTAGTATTTGCTATTGCAATAATATCAATAATTGCAGTATAAGCAAAGACTGGACTAAGATTTATGCCAAAATACTAGAACTATTTTATTCCCACATTTACAAATATTTTCAAACTACTGAAAACTCAACTCCAAAAAACTAATACCAACATAAATCACAATCAAAGATAAAGAACATACTGACAATCATAGTCACGTCAGATCATAGATTATTATACAAGACCAAAGAAAGATAAGTATGGATTTTGAATTTGAAGAATTTGATTCTCCTGAAGACATATTTATTGCAATGTCTACAATGGCCCCACCAATGAAAAATATTTTACCCATAAACTCGTACAAGGGATATATTTTTTCTATAATTCCTCTAACACCTGCTTCCGGAAATTCATATTTGATGATATATGTAAAAGGAAAACTTGATGGAAAACTATTAGAATTCGATATGAATCTGAAAAAATTTAAGAATGTAGAAAGTGCAGAAAGATCAGACAAGATCTATTTTGTAGTTTTGACTCCAAAATCAAATACTATTGCAGACACAGCGATTAGAACATTAGAGAAAAAATCTATCTAGTATAAGAAGGAGCGTTTACGGATCTGCTTCTTGCATATTTTTCCATTATATCTTCTGGAAGCTTGCCATTGAACAAGTCTTTAGACAAACCTCTGAGATATCGCATTATTGCCCAAGTTCCAGCTTTTATCATCCCATACATGACAAGTTTCATAGGAGGACCAAACGTCTTGTTTCTAATAATTATAGGAATGATATCATTGATGACTCGTAGATTGTGTTCCCAAGACTTCCAGAATAATGTAAATTGTGCCTCATTGAGGTTACCAAAGTGCATTGAATTCTTTTCATTAAAGTCTTGATATAATAATGGTGCAACAAGACCTCGCATTCTTGTTTTCTTGAAATCCTCAATCAAATCTATAGTATATTGAGTTTCATCAGGAGTCTCATCAGGCCAACCAATTATAATAGTAGCTGCTGGGAACCAATGATTCTCATTTAATATTCTAGCACCCTCTCTTACAACCCAACCCCATTCATCTGTTGAAAACGGTTTTGTTTTTACACCAAGGTGTTTCTTAACCATTCTTGGTGCCACAGTCTCAATTCCAAGATTTGTGGCAAGCCATTTTTCATCACTCATTCCATTTACTTCAGACATATCGTGTAAAAGTTTAGGATCAGCACATACAGCTGAAAATGTCATGTGAGTTGTTCCAACAAATCTTGCACCTAGAGACTTTAGACCTTTCCATAATTCTATTATGGCATCATAGTTTGGTTGAAAGTTTCTATTATCACATCCATAAAGAAGCATTTCATCAGAGTGTAACCAAATAGAATCAAAGCCATAATTCAAATTCATTTGTGCTTCTTGTTGTAATCGTTCTAGTGGCAAGTCTTTTTTTGATCTTTTGTTGACATCACAAAAGTCACATCCTCTTCCACATCCTCGCATTGCTTCAATTAGAGAATTAACAGTAGGTCCCTGAATCATTGGAATGTTTTGAATATTCTTAACAAAACAGTGCATCAGTTCAGGAGCGTCACCTTTTTCAAGATCATGGAAAAGATCTAAAGCTAACTCATCTGCTTCTCCTACAACAACAGTATCAATTCCATGAATTTTCATCCTATCAGTTTTTGCAAGCTCCCAGGCTCCATTTCCACCAACTACAACATGAAAATTATACTTCTTCTTTAGCTGAATTATTTTAGCGCACATTCTCTTGAATTTCATTGCAACGTAAGAAAGTTTTTCCGGAGACATTGTAGTAGTCACTGGGGCCATACCAAGTGGATCCATTACATTTATTCCAACTACTTTAGTATCAGGACCAATACATTTTTCAAGATAATCAGGATTTGCAATAAACACATCTTCTCTTTTGTAACCTTGTAATA
>DATEZN010000160.1:0-6952 GCA_035255545.1 Nitrosotalea sp.
TGGAACTGGACTTGCTAGTGTTTATGCAAATGTATTTACTGACTGGCCAAACAAAGGAGGAGTACCACAATCAAATGAACTATCATACTTTGTCGGTCTTTCATAGGAAATCCCATCGTGGATTTCTATTTTTTGTAGTAGTTACATTGCTAGCATTGCCTGGAGTCTTGAATTCCTTTGCCCAGGAAGAACAATCAATTGTAATTACCACAAACAAGAACAGCTATCTACCTGGTGATACTGTTACGTTAAATGGAACTGTAACAGGGCAACCAAACGCACTTGTAGCCTTGCAAATAAAAGACTCGTCTGGAAATTTGATATTAATAAGAACTGTATCGTCTGATCAAAATGGGAACTTTGTACTCCAATTCAAACTTCCTCCTACTGCAACATCTGGAAATTTCAACATTATTGCCAGTGCAAAAGTGGATGGATTTACTGTCACACAAACCAAGATCATGACTGCAACAGTTCCTGAATTTGGCTCACTTGCAATGCCACTGTTTGGGATATCTTTTATCATGATTATCACTCTGTTTACTTTTTCAAACAAGTTCAAAAATCATACCTAGTGTAACCAGTAAAATCTATTACAAACATGGATGTTACCAATGCATGAATTTTGGCCTTTGTTTCATGTGTAATAGACATCGAGAACTTGACGCATATTATTCGACAAAATGTGAAAAGACCGTTGAAGTTTGTATAGATTGTTATAAATCAAAGCCACTTGAATAAATCAGAAAAAAGTTGGAAAGTTTTGTTATCCGTATGTCTTTCCACACGTGCTGCATTGCCAATGTTTTGATGCTACAGTCCATTGGTGTTTGTGTTGTGATTTAGTCATGTTCTTTCTTATATTAGATATACAAAGGTAAGCATATAAGTCAGAAAGTGATAGTATAGTTATCAAGTGAGTAGATGGTAAGTTGAAAGAAGAAGAGTGTAAAGTTCTCCTTGAATCCTTGAAGGCATGTCCTATTGATAATACTTTTAAAATTATAGGAAAGAAATTCACTGTCCACATTTTACGTAACATGACAAAACTAGGCCAAAACAGATTCAACCAATTTCTGAGCTCTGTGGAAGGAATAAACCCAAAGACACTGTCTGCAAGGCTACGTGAGATGGAGAAAAATGGTATAATTGAGAAGAGAATCTATGCTGGCACACCTGTGAAAATTGAATATGTCATTACGAAAAAAGGGTTGGCCCTAAACCCGATATTGGAATCAATGGCTGCTTTTTCCATGCAGTATTGTGCGCCTGATGTATTCAAAGATGGCAAACCTAGACTCTTGAAAGAGATCTATTCAAAACCTTCAGAAACTGCATGAGCATGATTGATTTCCCAGCAAAAGATCTTAGTGTAGATTACTACTAGTTAATCTGGTATACCTACACTCACTTTACATTTTAAATACTTTCCAGTGTATAGTAACTATACAAATGATATCTAGTAAACAAAAACTTGTAATTGAAAAAGGCAAAACGTGTTTGCATGATGGTGTATCACACGGACCACTTGTAACTGATAGTGTTCGTGGAGAAATTTTATGTGCAAGATGTGGGGCAGTTCTTGCAGACAAGGTAGAGGACTATGGGCCTGAACAAAGATCGTTTACGGTAGATGATTACAATAATAGTACAAGAACTGGACTTGGTTCTGCATTGTCAATTCATGACAAGGGACTGTCTACTATAATTGGAAATACAGACCGTGATGCATCAGGAAATTCTATATCTACATACATGAAGTATACCTTCAACAGACTTAGAACATGGGATAGCCGTAGTAAATCAAATTCTACTGAGAGAAATCTACGTTCTGCATTTGTCATAATGGGTGCAATTCAATCAAAAATTGATATTTCTGATGCTGTAGTTGAACGGGCTGCATATTTGTACAGGAAAGCGTTGACAAAAAATATCATTAGGGGAAGAACAATCTCTGGCATGATTCTCTCTGCATTATATGTTGCATGCAGAGAATCTGGCGTACCACGAACTCTACAAGATATCTCTAGTGCCGGGAATATCTCATTCAAGGATCTATCAAGACACTATAGGGTGTTTGTCAAGGCATTGGAATTACAAGTTGATTCACTGAATCCCTCTGAATTTGTCACAAAGATAGGAACTTCTGTGGGTCTTAGCGAAAAGGCACAAAGAGATGCACTAGGTATCATTGAGGTTGTCAAGAAAAAAGGCATTGCTGATGGAAAAAACCCTCTATCGCTTGCAGCAACTGCGTTATTCATGTATGCAATGCTAAATGGAGAAAAGGTAACTCAAGACCAAATAGCCAAAGCTTCTGGTATTAGTAGTGTGACAATACGTAATGTTGCAAAGGTGTTTCGAAAAAAGATGGAGACTGAGAAATAATGGGTATTGAAATAATCAGGTCCGACGAACACTATGAAAACAAGACTGACTGGCTTGGGACATTCCATCATTTTTCATTTGCAGACTATCAAAACCCTGACAAGATGAATTTCGGACCATTACGTGTGTTCAATGATGATGAAATACAGCCTGGTACAGGATTTGATTTTCATCATCACCGAGACATGGAGATTGTAACATATGTCATAGATGGAGAACTAGAACACAAAGACAATCAAGGAAATCATGGTGTGATATATCCTGGCGAAGTTCAAAGAATGACTGCGGGATCTGGAATAATGCATGCTGAATCAAATCACTCAAAAGACAAACCCTTGAGGCTGCTACAAATGTGGGTATTTGCAAATAAGAAAAATCTTGCACCATCCTGGGAGCAAAAAAAGTTTACGAAAAAAGAAAGGACAAACAAACTAGTGCCAGTAGTTGTATCTGAAGATAATTCTGATATTGACGCATTACATCTACACCAAGATACTACCTTTTACCTTTCTACGTTGACTGCTAATGGCCAAGTGCAACACAAGTTGGAACCTGGAAGAAAATCATACTTGTTTGTAATTGATGGTAAAATAAGACTAGGAAATCATGTAGTGCAAACAAGGGATGCTGCAATGATATCACAAGAGAACAATTTGGTAATACGTGCTGAAGAGCCAACGGAATTAATCTTAATTGATCTGCCAGAGAAATATGCAGTCAATATGTAAAATTCGTGATCCTCTCTAAAAATCATTTTATCATCAACATGAGATTTATAACAATTAATTCGAGTCAAGACAATGCAGTACAAGTGGATAGCACTAACAAATACGACGATATGTATATTGATGGCATCCCTTGATGCTAACATTCTCATCATTGCTCTGCCTAGACTTGTACCAGATCTACATGTTTCCCTGATTGAAACAATATGGATAATTCTCTCATATGGCCTTGTTACCTCGTCTGTTCTTCTCAGCTTTGGTAGGCTGGCAGATATGTTTGGCAGGGTTAAACTCTACAACTTTGGTCTAATACTCTTCACGATTGCATCCTTTCTGTGTAGTCTTGCACAGACTGGAACTGAACTTATATTATTTAGAATACTCCAAGCATTTGGGGCTGCATTTCTTTTCTCCAACAGTGCTGCCATATTGACTGATGCCTTTGATGAAAAAGAAAGGGGTAAGGCTCTTGGACTCAATCAGGTATCTATTGTGATTGGCTCTGCACTAGGTCTGGTGCTTGGTGGTATTTTGACTGAAACGCTTGGCTGGAGAGCAATTTTTTGGGTAAATATCCCGATAGGAATTTTTGCGATTGTCTGGTCTAGAGCAAAACTCAGAGAACTTGGAACCATTGTAAAAGGTAAGATAGATTGGGTTGGAAATTTAGTTCTTGTCGCAGGTCTAGTAATGATAATGCTTGGAATAACTTTGGGTTCTTTACAGGTTGTACCTTTTTTTGCTGCAATGTTTCTTTTGGTTGGTGGATTTTCTATGTTGGTGTTGTTTGGATATGTTGAATCAAAAGTAAAAGAGCCAATGTTTGATCTATCTCTTTTTAAAATTAGATTTTTTTCTGCAGGAAACATCACTATATTTCTAAATGCGCTGGCAAGAGGTGCATTGGTGTTGATAATGGCATTTTATTTACAGGGACCATCGATGCGTCTCAATCCGTTAACAGCTGGTCTTTACTTGATACCTGTATCTTTTACCATTGCAACATTTGGACCAATAAGTGGCTGGTTATCAGACAGATATGGTTCTAGGTTTCTTACTGTACTTGGATTGATAGTGTCTGCAATTGGGTTTCTGATACTTTCACAGATTGGACCTACTACAAGCTTTAATGATTTGGTCTTACCTCTTTCACTAGTTGGTGCAGGAATGGGGCTCTTTGCATCACCAAATAGATCATCAATAATGAATTCAGTTCCACCTCAAAGACGTGGGGTTGCAGCAGGGATGAGTACCACTCTTGTAACGCTTGGTAATATCATTAGTCTGGGAATGTCATTTGCACTGCTTGCTAGTACTGTTCCACTATCTGAATTAGAATCAATTTTTCTAGATTCTTCTAATAACTTGAATGCAACAGCGGCCATACCAAGTTTTATCAAATCAATTCATATGATATTTTACATCTCTACATTTGTCTTGATTGTATCTATTATTCCTGCAATAATACAACGCTCTCAAAAAGAACATGTGATATACTAATAGACAATTTTTTTGATTTTTATAGAAATTGTAATTAGTATTCCGATTTGCTTTTTAAACTGCAATGAATTTAGCGCTAGACATAAAGAACCTTGTCTACTTGTTGCCTGTATATGCATTCAAAAAAACTAGACGTTTTTGAAACAATGACATCTAAGGTAGAAACTGAGTTTCCACAATGTTCTAGAATTCATGCTGAATGGGAGTTTGTACTGACTGATAAAAAAACAGGAGAAATGAAAAATACCAAGAAATTTCAGATACTGGCAATTCAGAATGAAATTGAAAGATACAAACACGTTGGCATAATAATTTCTGAATTGAGTAATGAATATGTACAACTTCCTGACCTAATAGCAAAATTTCTGTTGGAACTAGAAAAATACAATGATTCCAGTATTGATGATATTACGAAAAACAAGAAAATACCTGATGTAACTGCCTTTGAATTTACGAAAAATGTTTACTTGTACACTGACAAGTTGCTTGTATCAGAAGATGTGTTGTACAAATATTTCAAAAAATATAATTTAATTTTGCAGATTAGAATGACAAAACCGCATCTGTCCTTGTGATATTCTAAACGTTGATGAAATGAAGATAATTGATTGCATCCTCTATGAGAAACGGCAATAACGACTAAATATTCGATGATGAAAGTCGAGTGCATGGAAGTCATTCCCACAGGGCGCCTTGAACTCTTGTCTGAAATGGAAGAAAAATACGAAAAAAAAGACAAGGAATATTTTGTTGGTTTGTTGGATGACAACGATTTTGTAATAAGATGTCGAGCAGTGTGCATTCTTGTGGATATGGGTGGGGAAGATGTTGTCCCACATGTTGCAAGTGTGTTAAAAAATGACTCAAATGAATTGGTAAGGCACGAGGCTGCATTTTCTTTGGGCCAAATGTGTCTGAGAAGTGGTATAAAACCACTAGAGGATGCAACACGAAACGATCCAAGTCTATTTGTCAGGCACGAAGCTGCTGTTGCACTTGGTGTGATTGGCTCTCAAGATGCAAAGGAAACATTGCAAAAAGCTCTGGAAGATTCTAGCGAACAAGTCCGAGACTCGGCAGTCGTTGCATTGTCGAATCTAAAATTCATGGAGAGTCTGTCTAAGAATGAAAAATTTGCCAAGATGACTGGCGGCTAGATTTTTTACATATTTTATTATCTAACTGGATAATCTCGTAACTTTAGATATTCCAGAACTCTTGTTTATTTGAAATATATTATTTACATATGTTTCAAGCTCTTTTTCATGTGATACCAAAATAATTTGCTCAGATTTTAATTCCAAAAGTACTGTCTTTACTTTAGCAAGTTGGTTTTTACTGAATCCATCTGTCGGTTCATCTAAAATGAGTAAATTTGATCTCATACTATCTGATTCTTGCCTCATGAGTGAATTCAAAGTCAACCTATATGCAAGAGCTACACTTGTTTTCTCTCCACCGCTCAAAAATGCGATATCTTGATCATATCCATCTTGTTCAATAATGGGCGTAAAATTCTCATCAATTCTTGATTCTTTGGTAGGATCGTCAATTAAAATGGAATACCATCTGTGATACATTTCATTGAAATTTTGTTGAATGGATAGTAATACTTGTTTTTCGATTCTATCTATTGCTGGAATAAAAAACTCACTTAACCAGTCATGATAATTTGAATATTTTTTATGAGCGCTTTTCCATTTCTGTGCTTCTGCAATTCTCTTATCGAGTTCTCCAATTTGCCTTTTCTCATTTTTTATCTTTTCGCTATTTACGGAAATGAAATTTCCGAGTTTTTTTATTTCGGAATTTAATTTTTCCTCATGATTTTGCAACTCTGAAAATTTTTCATCTATTCCTTCTAGAGATTTTAACTTGTCTGATGTTTTTACTAATTCTTCTTTTAATTGTCTAATCTGATTTGATTTTGTTCCTAGATCATTCTCGTCATATTCTTTATCTTTGTTCAATCGTGTGATGTTTTTTTCAATATCTGCTATTCTGGCTTCTGCATTTTGATATTTTTGAAGTGTATCTTTCAAAACTGTAAAATATTCTACGGGTTCTTCATATGCTGCAAGTTTTGGCAAATCATCATCTTTTGGAATTATGTTTTTGATTCTGGCCTCTTCCAATTTGTTATCATTTTCAATAAACTCTTTGTTCTTTATCGTGAAATTCTCAAGATCTGGAATTGCATTATTTATGATCTTAATTTCTTCATCTATTTCAAAAATGATTTTTTCTAGTTCTAATATGTCTGATTCTAATTTGTAACGATCCTTTGAGACCTCTTCCAATTTGTTTTTTGTATCTAATAATGCCTGTTTTCGTTCACT
>DATEZN010000161.1:0-2211 GCA_035255545.1 Nitrosotalea sp.
ATCCTAAAAGCTATTCTCCTATTACTTTAACAAGAACGCGTTTTGCTCTCTTGCCGTCAAACTCGCCATAGAAGATCTGCTCCCAAGGGCCAAAATCAAGTTGGCCTTTTGTTATAGCCACTACAACTTCTCTTCCCATTACTTGTCGTTTGAGATGCGCATCAGCATTATCTTCTCCAGTATTGTTGTGGTGGTACTGTGATATCGGTTCATGCGGTGCGATATCTTCTAGCCATTTTTCATAATCTTGGTGCAATCCACTCTCGTTGTCATTAATGAAGACACTTGCAGTAATGTGCATTGCATTTACTAGACAGAGACCTTCTTTGATACCACTTTTTTGAATTATTTTTCTTACCTCCGGTGTCATGTTTACAAATCCTCGCCTTGATGGAACATTGTATGTAAGATATTCAGTGTATGATTTCATGATATCACCAGTAGAACCATTTACTGATAAAAATCCAGTGCAGGCTCAGAACTCAAGATCCTCATCATTAAATCAAAAGGGATTTGGTCATCAATGCCTGCAACCAAACAATTTTGGTTGTTCCTACTTGAGTCTTTCAAGAAGCTTGATAAAAGGCGAGAGCAATGCTTACACAAATGGTAGCAATAGATGCAGCGTGTTCCCTTGAAAGTTTTAGGAAATTTGTAATCCTAAGTACTTGTAACTCGTTTATTCCGGAAAGTTACTTGGAGGATTACGAGGTGTTTCCAGAACGTGAAACAACACCTGGTCCAATTTACGTAGAAGCCGCAGACAAGGTCACCTTGAAAAAGATTCGAGACATGACTTTTGTAAATGCAAAAGAAGTACTTGGCATAATATATTCATCAAAAAGTGGCAATACCAACCTAAAATGGAGACAGGTAAGAAGAAACACGGGCAAAGTAATTGGTGAAGCATCAACCAATACGCTTGTTAACTTGACTGAATCTGGAGTCTTGACACCAGAGTGGGTCCAGAACTATTTGAGAAAGAAAGCAGAAGAAAAGAAAGAAACAAAGACCGATGAGTTAACAAACTAGATTACTTTTCTTTTTTATTATGGTTCAACAAAGGTACTAGATTGATTATTAAAAAAATAGATGACAATGCAGTAGCCCTAATACCAGAAGAATCAGATGATCTCTTCACACTACGGCGTGTCATAAGCAAAGGGGATAGAATAGTTGGTGACACTTCAAGGGCTGTCAAGCAGGAAAAAGACTTTGCAAGACCTGACAAGGCTGAGAGGGTAAAGATTCGCATAGCACTAGATGTTGAGAAAATTTCTATTGATGAAGTAGTTGATAGGTTAAGGGTCCAAGGCACCATAGCAGAATCAGATAATCAATCAGTAAGCAAGGGATCACATCATTCTTTGACACTAAAAATTGGTGATGCTGCAACTCTAATCAAAAAAAATTGGAATGACATTGAAAGAAAATTGATCTTTGAAAAAAAGGATCATGGTGCATTTCTCCTTGTTGCAATAGATACAACAGACTGTGGCTTGGGAAGATTAAGTGGTACACATCTCAAACTTTTGCCAAACATGTATTCAGGTGCAAGTGGAAAGCAATACAAGACTAAATTTAACATACAAGATTTTTTCAAAGACGTTCAAGGTGCAATCTCGGCGTTGATAAGAGATGGGGATAGCATAGTGGTATTTGGACCAGGTGAGACCAAGAAAAGATTGGTAAATTTTCTTACAGAGGTCCCATCAATCAAGGGACACAAAGTACAAGCAGTAGATGGAATAGATTCTTCAGGCGAGGATGGGATTTACACTTTTATAAAATCAGATATCATGAAGCAAACACTTGACACAAGCAAGATTGCAAAAGTTTCTGCTATACTAGATGAAACTATGGCAAGGGCAAACAAGAAAAGCAACAAGTTTACCATGGGTTTTGAGGAGACTGCAAAGGCAAATGAGATTGGTGCAGTGGAATCCTTGGTATTTTCAGACAGGATATTTGAAAAACAAGATGAAGACAAGATAATTGAATTTCTCAATCAAGTTGAGTCAAAAGGAGTTGAAGTTTATGCAGTAGATTCCACTACAGATGCTGGATTACGAGTTTCGTCTCTTGGAGGAGTGATTTCTCTTCTTAGGTTTGCCCCCCAAAGTTGACTCGTCAAGCCATTTCATGTACGGTATACCGATATCATCCATCTTTAGCTCCACAATTTCTGGTACCTCATACGGATGAGATTTT
>DATEZN010000162.1:0-2341 GCA_035255545.1 Nitrosotalea sp.
AAACTCTACAAAATATCACATAAGGGGTATTGCACCTGGTGCAAAAATAGTTCCTATCAAGGCTCTCTGGTTAGGTGACGCAATTTATGGATGGCTCTGGGCTGCAGGATTTGATCAAGAAAAAAGCCAATGGAAATACAGTGGAAATACTAGAGTTGACATTATATCAAACAGTTGGGGAATTTCGACTTTTCCTGCTCTACAATCAGTTCCAGGACTTGATGTACAATCACTTTTACTTGGTGCATTATGTGTTCCTCATTCTCTTGATGTAAACTATCCTGGAGTTCTAGTAGTTAGTAGCTCAGGAAATGCAGGACCTGGATATGGAACAATAGGAACTCCTGATGCGGCACCGTTTGGAATTACAGTAGGAGCAGTAACTGATAATGTCTTTGTAGGTTATGGTCCATTTAAGAATCAACCACGTTTTGGCAATACTACATCTCATTACGGAGAAGTATCTGGATTTTCTAGCAAGGGTCCATCCTTGATTGGAGATCCTAAACCTGATCTTATGGCAGTGGGAGAATATAGCTATGTTCCTACGTCTATAACACAAGCCAATAAAAACAATACAAACCAATATGGTCTATTTGGAGGAACTAGTTTGGCTGCACCTCTGGTAGCAGGTTCTGCCGCAATTCTTATGGAGAGTTTAAAAGATCAAAATATCCCGTACAACTCTTTTACCATAAAAAATATTTTAATGTCTACTGCAACTGATTTAGGAAATGATCCATTTACTCAAGGTGCTGGATTAATCAATGTAACAAGGGCAATTGATTTTGCATTAGGAAATAATGATGCATTCGAAGTCTATAATGATGCATCATATGGTAATACCAAGAAAGTTTTAGATGATGCTTTAGGAACAATGAATTCATCTTCAGTTGGTCTGACAAAAATAAAATTTACCAATTCCTCTTTGCCTGAAACATCTTGGTTTGGAGGAAGATTGTATCCTGGAGACAGAACATCTGCCACATTTACAATAGTAAATCCTACTAATGATACATTAGAAATTAATATTGAACCACAAAAACTTGGACTGATAAAAACTGATAGCTATAATGGAACTACAGAGGTACGGTTACATGATCCACTCATAAACAAATCAGGAATTTATAGACCAAACTATGTTCCTCTGCAGGACATAAACAACTATACTGGATTGACATCTTTCTTTGAAAATACAACGCCCATTCCAGATGATGCTTCTCTGCTAGTTCTCAACCTGGAATATCCATTTTCACAATTCATGAACTCGTCTGCAAAGACATATGCCGATGACATGAAAATTTCGTCATTGTATCTATATGACTGGGACAGGAAAAACAACACATCCATTCCTGTATCAAAAGACCTCTCTCTGATCAATAGAGGTGGTGCATGGGGAACTGTGCAAGAACTCAGGGTCTCCGAGCCTGCTACAAAAATAAAACATATCCCTCTAGTTGGCATCTACCCTGTACCTACAAGATATTCATATTGGACTGGTGATACCAAGAAAAATTCTACATCATCAAACTATACCTTGATTGCAAGTTATTACAAAAAAGTATCTTGGGATGATATCTGGTTGGATTCAAAAAATATCCAAGTCCCACCCCATACATCTGCAAAAGTAACAGCTACTCTGATTGTTCCTCAAGACCAAACTCCAGGACTGTATCAAGCCTTTATTGCATTTGAAGAAAAATCACATACTGTGAATGTTCCAGTTTCATATGCTGTAATGAAAAAACTTCAACCAAAAGATTTGCCCACTGTGATACAAGGACAACAGGGTGACACACTGTATGGAAATGGTTACATCGGAGGTGGATTTGACATGTCAAACAGGTATAATGCAGGTGATTGGCGTCCATATTTTTTTGATGTCACTGACAAGACAATAAACTCAATTGCAATGACTCTTTCTTGGAAAGATCCTGACACAAATCTATCTGTCTTTGTAATAGATCCGCAAGGAAAAATTATTCAAACAAATATTCCACCTGGCGTACTTGGAGAATTTCAAGGATGGCCTACTGGAGACTGGCTTGGTCCAAGTGCCTCATTTAGTGAAGGCGGTGGATTTTATCCAATAAAGAACAAAGATGCAACATCTACTGTATTGTATGCATCAATAAATCAGACTGGTGTATATTCCGTATTGATGCATGCTCCATTATTTGGAGGAAGATCAATTGCAGAACCTGTAACAATTACTACAAAATTTTCTACTATACTACCAATAGAGTCTCAACCTCAAATGATTTTAGACATTCCACTTTTCATTAACAATAACTATACAATTGTTCCAAAAATAATTGGGCAAGACATTGAAGACGAACAA
>DATEZN010000163.1:0-4290 GCA_035255545.1 Nitrosotalea sp.
AAGCCAACATCGCTGTTGATATACAAACCCAAACTAAAATTGATACATCAAAACCAGCAATAGTACGCCCTCTTGTTTTAAAAATTCATGAAATACTACAAAATGAAATTAGATCTACTCTAAATCCAATAGTGAATAATCAAATAAGATTCAATTCTCACTCTGTTTCCGCACTTAACAAAATTGTAGAAACATTAAAACAAATTGAAAATCGAATCATGGAATTGAATATTTGTAGAGTGTATAATCACTTTCTAGAACGGGAACCAACTCGTGCTGAGATTGCTTACTGGGTTTCTTTTCTAACATCACGTCATTTACATGATGAAGATCTTGTTAATGTGATATCTTCTTCAAATGAGGCAAAACAAATTCAAAAAATTCGTCTAAAAAATAAAAACATACAGATAGAAGAAAATGACATAGCTTTCAACAAAATTGGTGACTATGTATTTTATTTTGATGTAAATGATAGAGTCTTAGTAGAACAATTTTCTAAAGATGAGGTTTACGAAAAAGGTACAACCGAGACAATCAAAAAATTGATCAAAAATGGAAAAAATGTAATAAATGTTGGAGCTAATATTGGCTATTACACAGTTTTAATTGCACGACAATTGCCAAACAGTAAGATTTTTGCATTTGAACCATTTCCTTCTAATATTAAATTCCTTCAAAAAAACATTGAGGCCAATGATTGTAAAAATGTGGAAATAATCCCAAAGGCTGTATCAAATAAGACTGGAAAGGCAAATCTATGGTTAAAGGACAGTGGAACACAGCACTTTGTCTCATCAAAGAACTCATCTGATTTTAACAAAATTGAGATTGAAACTATAACCATAGATGATTTCGTTAGTTCAAAAAATATGAAAATAGACTTTGTCTTAATTGATGCAGAAGGCTCTGAAAAATACATACTAGAAGGTATGGAAAAAACACTTCAGAGTAACGCTGATTTAGAAATTATTATAGAGTATAATCCATACACATTAGATCTTGCAGGAACATCAGGTGAAGAATTTCTCAATTTTATTGAAAAACTTGGATTTTTAATTTATATGATATCAGATACAGAACAAAAAATTAAACTTGTGACGAAGGAACAGGTACTAAGACAAATCACATATCCAAATGTTGCAAACCTGTATCTCACTAGATGCTGAGATTTTATAATTATTTACGCTCTGCAAGATACTTGTCTACATCAATTGCAGCCATGCAACCAAATGCAGCTGCTGTAATTGCTTGTCTGTATCTGTGGTCGTGCACATCTCCTGCAGCAAAGACTCCTTCCACATTTGTCTGGGTGTGATTTTTTAGTGCAACGTACCCATTGGCATCAAAGTCAATCTGTCCTTGGAATAATTTTGTATTTGGCTCGTGTCCTATTGCAACAAATATTCCACCAACTTCTAGTGTTTTTACATTATTTGTTGTGGTATCTTTTACGGTAATCTGGTTTACTTTTTGATTTCCCTTTATCTCTTCAATTATAGTATTCCAATGGAATTGGATCTTTTGATTCCCAAAAGCTCTGTCTTGCATAACTTTGCTTGCACGAAGCTTGTCTTTTCTGTGTATGACATGAACCTTGTTTGCAAACTTGGTAAGAAATATGGCTTCTTCCATGGCAGAATCTCCTCCACCTGCAACTACAATCTCTTGATTTTTAAAAAATGGCCCATCACATGTTGCACAGTATGAGACTCCACGTGCACTAAATTCCTGTTCTCCTTTTGCGCCAATCTTTCTTGGTGTGGCACCGGTTGCAATGATTACTGCATCTGCTTCGTACTCTTCAGAGTATGTCAGTATCTTAAACGGCTTGTGTCTAAAATCGACATTTACTACTTCATCGTCAATGATTGTAGTTCCCATTCTCTCTGCCTGTTCTCTCATTGTAGTCATTAGTTCTGGACCCATGATTCCTTTTGCAAAACCTGGGAAATTTTCAACTTCTGTTGTAAGCATCAACTGGCCTCCTGGTAGAACTCCTGAAATTATGAGTGTCTCACGTTTTGCACGTGATGTGTAAATGGCAGCGGTATACCCTGCAGGACCTGCTCCGATAATTATTACATCGAACTTTTTTCTAGTTTCTGGTTTTTTGTTATCTGATCTTACTTCGGCTTGCACAATTCAAACTCGGTCAAGTTCATATTTAAATTATTCATGCTTTGTGATCGACTCGAGAATCTTTTGGTGGTGCCCACACAGTTTTCCTGATTGTATTTGGGAATGGATTAGATCTTCTTGCCAGTGTGCATTGTACAAGATACATTCCTTGGAACTGCAAAATGGATCTGAAGTAACATGATAAAAAATTGCTTGGAGTGCATATCCTCTTATCACCTGGCCCAAATTCCTGTCATGATATTCAAGAAACCTGCCACGGAACTGTTCCTTTAACGCGTCAATATTGAGACCTTGTGCTATGGTTTGGTGCATGTTGAGATAATATTCACGAGGCTTGGCAGGCGCTTCTATTATTCCAGTAGTTGAGATGACCGCCGGATTTGAACAAATCACGGCTCTTCCATGGTACCTGTAATCATCGTAATCATATGTACATCCTAGTCTTGTGGTACAAACAAGATGAAATATTTCACTTGACAATTCCTCTTCTGGAATCAAATCTTGTACAATTTTTTGTATTTCAAAACCATCATACAGTATGATGTTGGAACCGGAATTACTCCCAAATGATCTCTCTTCAAAATCAATCTCTTCCTCTGTTGGTACATGTTTTTCAAATGGAATGTATGGATTGAAAACACGTGATGATGCCAAATGGTATGCAGTATTTTTGTCTGACTTGAAATGGGAAAAGAAATTTTCTCGCGTTTCCACTGGTACGCATAATGTCTCCTCCAAGAATTTGGCAAGGTCGTTTATCTTGATTTCCGGAACTGATGGTTCATCGTAGAGAAAAATTTTAGATATTCTCATAAGTACTTTGAAAATCGAATTGATTTATCTTCTTAGTTCTCTTAGTTTTGCAGCAGTTACTTCAGCTGCTTTTTTACCTGATAGTAACATGGAGCCATATGTTGGACCCATTCTTGCCAGTCCATATGTTTCAGTTACAGACATGCCAGAAATGACCAGTCCTGGATACAGCTCACCTGTCTTGTAGACAACTCGGTTTTCACCATCGTCTATCCACATTGGATCCATTCCTTTCCATTCTACAAGTTTTCTGTCCACTAGTCTTTTTACTGCCACAGAATCATGACCTGATGCATCAATTACCATTCTAGCCTCTAGTGCAATTGGGTCGACACATGTGATGTTTCTTGGAAGTGCAGATACTGGCATCCAGTTTACAACAACTCCTGCTACACGACCGTTTTTCAAAACTAGATCATCAAATTTTGTTAATTGTAAAAACTTGACTCCCGCATCACATGCTGCTGCAATCAATTTTGATACTGCATGTGGTCCTGGTGTTAGAAAGAGGCCTTCTGAAATCTGCTTGTATGGAATTCCTAATTCATCCCATATTTTTTGTGCTGGTGCTCGAACTGTTACTGGGTTCATCATGTAACCTCCTAACCAGTAACCTCCACCTAGGTAGTTGTTCTGTTCAATTACTAGTACCTTGAATCCCATCATAGATAGTTCTCTACTTGCAGTAAGACCTGCAGGACCTGCACCGATGATAATCACATCACTGTCTGATCTATCAATTAATACTGAATGAAATTCATTTGCTATGGCTCTTGTAATCTCTACTTCTCTTAAATCTGCAAAAATCTTTGGTGCTTCGTCGCTAAGGGTTGCTTTCTGCATGAAAAATTATTCCATATTTTGCACATTAATAGTTTGCTTCTTTAAAAATACTATATTGTGGGAATCTACATCAGTTTTTTAAGGTTTGAAGAATAGTTAATAACATATTTTGAAAACTCTACCTCTTGTAATTATTACCGTAATAGGAATTGTATCCATAACTTCATTTGGAATTTATATAATTTCAAATCCTATCGTATCAAGCCCAGTACAACTAAATACCACTGATTATGAAATGCAGAAAATCTATAATATTTGTACAAATCCAACGCTGTCAAGTCGGGGGAATGATTTGTTTTTCACATGCAATCACCAACAAAATTATACCGCAAATGGACCTATTACACCTCCATTACCTGTATACAAAAGAGTAGAATGTCATAGCATCTACGGATGTTCAGGCAAATACAATTACGACTTGCAGACTTCTAACAACTTTCTCTCAGATGGACAAAAACAGCAAGTAATTGAGATGGCATTGCAGGCTCCTGGATT
>DATEZN010000164.1:0-2369 GCA_035255545.1 Nitrosotalea sp.
TGCCTGTTAATGCCATCATTAGTCTTTCAAGACCTATACCACACCCTGCATGAGGTGGAACTCCATAATCAAAGACACGCAAGTGATAATCAAATGCATCAAGCTTGAAACCCTTGTTCTTCATTCTGTCTTCGAGTTCCATTCTTTTTTCAATTCTAGTACTACCAGAAGACAATTCGAGATCTCCGAACATCAAGTCAAATGATTCAGAAATTTTTTGGTCATCATTTTTGGCTTTAACATAGAATGGTTTTGGAGCAAGTGGCCAGTCCTTGATAAAGTAAAATCCGCTGAGATTTATTTTCTTTAATTGTGATGGATATAAATCATCACCCCACTTTGTTGTAGCACCAGCTTTTTGCATCTTGTCTACCAATTCGGTGTAGGTATACTGGGGAATTGTATCTGGAATGTCTGGAATTTTGTAATCCTCGGTTTTTATAGAATCACAATAATCTTTTACGGTTTTAATTGATTTTTTAATTATATTTTCCACATGTGACATTACATCATTATAGTCTGAGAATGCCTCTTCGAGGTCTATTGAAATTGCCTCAGAAAGATGTCTGTTGGTTCGAGATGCTTCTGCTCTAAATATTGGAGCAATTTCAAAAATTTTCTCAAATCCTAGTGTAAGTTGTTCTTTGTAAAGCTGAGGGCTTTGTGCAAGAAAAGCCTCCTTGTTATAGTAAAATATTGGGAATAGTGCAGCCCCACCCTCTGTTGCAGTTGCAATCATCTTTGGCGTGTTTACTTCAAGAAATTCTTTTTCGTATAGATAATCACGAATTGATTTTAAAACCAAGCCTCGCATCCTAAAGACATGTTGTAAAATATTTCGGCGAAGATCGATTGCTCTTAATTCTAATCTAGTATCAATATTTGGAACAGTTTTTGTTTGCCATTGAAATGGTGCAATTTTTTCAACAACTGAAAATACACGCAATTCACTTGGTGATATTTCTACACCTTTTGGAGCCTTGGCAGATGGTTTTACAATGCCTTTTACTGCAATAGTTGATTGTTCCTTTAGTTTTACTAGACTCTCTTTTATATCATCAGGACATACTCCTGCTTTTGCAGTAATTTGCATCTGTCCTTCTTTATCATTTAATAAAATGAATACCAAGTTTCCATGATCTCTCACACTTGAAATCCAGCCCATTACAACAACTTCTTTCCCTTCCATGGATGGCTCAAGTTGGTTAGAATAGATTGTCCTACGCCAATTACCAAGTTCTGTACCTATCATGGTTTCACCAATCGTGTTTTTTCATCATAGATTGATAACATGAATTGCATTTGAGAGTTGGAAAACATTATTGAATTTTTCTGCCTTTTTGTGCATATTAAATTTATTCATAACAAATGGACGAGTCTGTTCCATCGAACCCAACTTTGGTAAATCACAATTATTAGATATTGAAGATGCCATCAATAAAGCGATATATCACAACATGAAACCCAGTATGAATTGAATCATTTGACTACTATTTTTGGCATCATTTCATTATTGATAATAACATCTGGAACTTTGACTAGTCAAGCATTTGGACAAACCACATCGAATGTTGATATTCAAGCAGGATCAGGATCTAGTGTAAATTCAACATGCGTCAATACACATGACTGTTTTTCTCCAAATCCGCTAGAGATTCCAGCAGGAACTACAGTAACTTGGAAGAATACAGATCTTACAACTCATACTGTAACTAGTGTAAACAACATATGCAATGGGCCACATGTAACAATTCAAGTAGCTACTGATACACGTCAAGTAGATCCTACCGTAATGATTCGTACTTCACTTACTCAAACAATATACGCAAAACTTGCGCAAGACCAACCATATGCAGAAGAAAATGTTAACGCAGATGTTAGACGACTAGTGTACGAAGCATATGTATCACCTGCAACAAAATCATTTGAGATAGTGGCAATGGAAGGCATTGGTCACAATATATTCTCAGTACAAAAAACAGTACAAGCAGAAGGATGTAGTGTAGGTTCAATATTTGACAGTGAAACTATACAGCCTGGAAAAACATTTGAATTTCGATTTTCAAATTCTGGAACTTACAACTATTTCTGTACCATACATCCTTGGATGATTGGTCAAGTTATAGTAGGAGGCACCACATCTACACAGTATTCTAACGCTACACAATATCCTGTTATTGACATGTCACAGAAGACTTCGGCCATCCCAGAATTTGGTCCAGTAACAACGATTGTATTTTTAGTTTCAATGATTGCAATCATATTTACTGTAAAATCAGCAAACAGGTCTTGGTTTTAATCCCCAGTATTAAGATGAAATGTCATTGACTGTATGCCAATCTTTCCAGGGCCAGTAAATCTATTGAGAA
>DATEZN010000165.1:0-2493 GCA_035255545.1 Nitrosotalea sp.
AAAAGAAAATAAAAAAATTGAAGAGCAGAAGATCTTTTTTAAAATAGATGAGATATTTGCAAGACCCGGAAATATGACAATACGATATATGATTAGTGATGAAATTCATATCGGAAAACCAATTGATATTACTAATCCACATATTACAAAAATGATTGACACTTACTTGAACCATTTAGAATTCATATGTAATATGTATCAAGAAAAAATCATATCAGAATACATGATTGATGCTTTTGTTGGCATACGCATATCAGATGTATTCAAATGTGCGACAATAATGTCATACATAGATTCTGAAAGAGCCAGTGAGAAAGAACCAAAATTATGGGAAACAGTAGAGACGGTAGGTAAAGAATTAAAATCTAAATCTCAAAAGTAATTTTCTTATTAATGCAATAATCAGCTAAATTAGATACTGCAATCTTGGCAATCGTAATTTCCTGAACATTTTTCAAACCATCTGAGGTCTTTTTTCCACGGCTAAAATCATACCTTTTCTCCTTCCTAAACGTCCTCTCAAGCAACTCCAAAAACCGCTTGATCAGAGAATAACCCATGACAATCAAGCCCTCTCTTGTCCTAGAATAGTCCTTGAGATTGATCCTGTACCCCTTGGCATCTGACTCGGCTATCTTCCAGACTGAATAATCAACCAGCCATCTAAAAGGCTCCATGATGTCATAGACTAGCATTTGAAAACCTGACTGGTTTTTATGATAAAATCCATAGTAGGCATCAAGTCCAATACCGTTAATGAATTTGGAAATTTCACCGGCCAAAACGGTATACCCGTAATTCAATAAAGCGTTGATGACATCAGTTGCGTTTCTTTTAGATGATGAAAGAGACGCATTGTTTCTAGCGTTGAACTCGAATCTTTTTGGAATTAATTTTTGAAACTCTTTAAAGTATATCATTGCAGAGTTTTTCTCTATTAAAATCGGAACTGATTCTCTAATTTGCTCTCGCAAACCTTCAAGTTTAGAAATTCCCTCATCAAGTTCAGGTCTATTGGTAGACTTTAGAAAAGTAATCTGAGAGTCAAGTTTAGTCTTTACAATTTGTCTCGAAAGATATTCTCGTTTGGATTCATCTCTAAAAGTATCATATTGTCCAATCCGGTATTTTGTATTTGTCAGTGATTCAACTACTGGATTAAGATAGGTAATTGGTCTTCCGTAAACGTCAAGCAAGATTAGATTCCTGTTATGCTCAGACAATAAAGCAAGGGCTTCAGTAGAAACATAGCCTTTACCACTCATGACTATTTTCTCATACGGCATTTTGTTGACAAACCATTCCTCAACTTCTGGTTCACTGAAAGGATCAGCAGTGTTTTTGAGAACAATTTTTGAATCTTTTACCTTGATTGAAAAGCCATAGCCTTTGAGGAATTTTACATTGTAATGATTTGATTTTCCCTTAACGGTCATGAAATCATTATTCAAATTATGATCTTAAACTATTTCCAACAAATCACACTGACATCATAACGATAGTTGTATCGCCGTTTTTGTGCGTGAGCGGGGCGTTCTCTTTTTACTCGCTGTCGACGTATTCGTCTGGAGTTGGCACTTCAGGTGCAAGTCCCTTTCTCTTTCTAATGTCAGCAATTACTTTGGTCAAAATAGAGTTTGGAACTGGAGTCCATGCCTTAAAGTGGGTATTCCACATGGCACGACCAGCAGTCTGTCCTCTCATTATCTCAGATAAATCAAATGTCTCAGATGCTGGAAGCTCACCTGTTATGATATGTATGACACCTTTTTGTTCCATGTTCAACACTTTTCCTCGCTTGCCAGATATTACACCTGCAACATTACCAATCATTTCTTGTGGTACACGTACTTCAATTCCAAGCATTGGTTCTAGCAACACGGGTTGTGACAAAAGCATAACACCAGTACATGCTCTTCGAGAAGCTGGTCCCAATTGTGACAAGCCTCTGTGAGCTGGATCTTCGTGTGGAACAAAATGATGGAATGTAAACTTGCAACCTCTTACTTGTTCTCTTGCAAGAGGACCTTCCTTTACAGAGTCTTCAAAACCTGATAAAATAGAATCTGTAGATTCCCCTACAAACTGGACACCCTTTGTTCCATCTACTACCACGTTACCTCTAATATCAAATCTCATGACACGTTTTGCCTCATCGCCATCCCAGCCTGCTGCTTTCAAGATAGTGGCAACTTCCTTCTTGTCCTTGTACTCGTTTAGTGTTCCATTTCGTATCATTTCCGCAATTTTCTCATCCAATGGTTCAACCTTCATGAAAATTTTGTTGTGTCTGTTAGGTGACTTGGACATGATTGGTCCTGCACCGCTACGAATTGTTTCTCTATAATTTATCAATGGTTGTGATGTTATGATCTCAACTTTGGCATCAGCGATAAGTGCAGTTGCAATTTCAAGGTGTAGCACACCCATACCTGCAATTACAGTCTCACCTGATTCTTCGTTAATTTTTACAACCAAGTTAGGGTCTTCAAT
>DATEZN010000166.1:0-4932 GCA_035255545.1 Nitrosotalea sp.
ATAGCCGGTGCACTATCATCAGTACCATTGTAAACATAGACATCTATTTCGTTCAAGTCACCAGCAAATGGCGGTTCATGTAGCCATCCAATTTTTACCGAGACATTTTGAAATGTTTTTAGAATGTGAGCTTCTGCAGGATGAACTGCAAATGGTATAATCATAATCACAGCGACAGCAAGAATTACTGGTATGATTAATTTGTTAGTTTTCATATATTGATTCTGAAAACATGTAACAATAATTATCTTATATAGATTCTGGTACAAAAGCAGAATAGGTTGTTTTTGCTAGTTTGTTTTGTAGTTGTACCACTATTGTACTAAATTTTAAATGGCAATAAAAGATGTGATAATAGATGATGAAAATCAAAAAGAAAAGATTAACCAAGTTGTCATCATCTAAAATAATTTTTCTAGTCTTTGTGACTTTGTCTGTTTTAGTTATAGCCCCAAGTATTCCCAAATCATATGCTCATGCATTTGTAATCTATAGCAACCCCGCTCCGTTTACGTCACTAAATACCCCACCCTCACAGATTGAAATTGATTTTGTTGATCCCATCGATATGCGTTATAGTTCGATAAAGGTTTTAGATTCTAACGGAAAAGCTGTACAAAATAATGACTGGCATACCATCACAGATGATCATGAAAAAACAATGGTCACTCTACCCCCAGACATTCCAAATGGGATCTATACAGTATATACCAAAGTTCTTGATGCGTCCGATGGGCATACCACCACAAATGCTTTCGTTTTTGCCGTTGGTGAACCCATACCACAAAATCTCTTGAATGTAAAAGAGAATGTCAGCTTTTCAGATATCGTAGCAATCCCTCATGCAATCGCAAGATATCCATCACTTGTTGGGCAAATCATTGTTGTTGGAGCTGCCTTCTCATCACTTTGGTTATGGAAACCCATTTCCAGAATTTCCGGACTAAGAGAGGCAGTAGAATCAACTCGTGTCAAGATAGACAAGAGTATGACCAAGATGATGTTGATTGGCTCAATAATTATTTTGGGCGGAGATGTTGCAATGATTGCAGCTGAGGCTAGTGCAATAAATGCCGGCTTTTTAGAGACACTAAACACAGCCTTTGGAAACTTGTGGTTCATCAGACTAGTATTTTCTTTAGCTTTGTTTGGCATTGCGTTGATTGCATATCTTAAACAAAAAAAATCAAACAGATTGTTACCCAAGAGTCAAGTTGTAATCTTATTTGGAATTGGCATAGCAATACTTGCTACCACTACTTTGATCAGCCATAGCGCGGCAAGTGGTAAAATATTACCGCCAATATTTGATTTTGCGCACAATGTTGTAGCTTCATTTTGGATTGGAAGTGTGATATATCTTGCATTTGTTTTGATGCCAAGACTAAAGGAAATGCAAGATGGTAATGCAAGTTTGTCTGTGTTATCACTCATAATTCCGCGATTTTCTACCATAGTTGTTGCACTTCTTGGCATAGTTGTAATTACAGGACCGTCTCTTTTGTATTCACTTGAAAATAATCTTTCAATAACCCTTGGGTCAATATATGGAGAAATACTCATCATAAAACTATCATTAGCTGGAGTAATGATGGGTCTTGGCGCTTTCAATCAGAGAATAATTCAGAAAAAAGATATCAACACAACAGCACTTTCTTCTTCCGGTAGACAAAGTGGAATTCTCGCAGTTGATCACAGTTTAGATAGCAACAAGAATCACAAAACAAAATCTATCCTGTTGCAGTTTGACAAGAGCATAAAGATTGAGGCCATAATAGGCTTAATCCTTATCGCCACAATAGCATTACTTGTCGACTCTGGAACCCCAAGTATTCAATATCAAAATGAATTGGCACAACAGCAACAACAAATACCACACATTTTCGCCTTTGCTACACCCTTGGATACTGCCCAGAGTCAATTTACAGAAACAGGTATTACAGATAATGGAAATAAAGTAGTTTTATCTATGGATCCGTTCTATGCTGGGAAAAATAATGTCACTATATCATTTTTAGATCCCAATAACAAGCCAATCAACATAAACTCCACAGACATAACACTAAATCAAATAGACAAAGGAATAGGTCCATTAGTAATCAATAATGCTCAAGAAATATCTCCAGGAGTATTTTCGGTAAACACGGCCGCCTTTGCAATAGCTGGTCACTGGCAAGCACAGGTGGAAGGAGTAACAACACAGACAGGTGCGCTTAATGTTGTTACAACCTTTGACGATTTGTATGTCAAACCAAACTTGAACCAACTACAAGCCAATATTACAGAATATAAAATTCCAGACAAAACCGCCTTACCACTATATCCAATCTACGATGTCATCAGAAATGTGGTATGGGTTGGAGATTCTGCCATAAACAGTGGAAGGATATGGGAGTTTGATCTAAACTCAAAACAATATACAGAACACAAAATCAATGGAACAAATATCATTACTTCATCAGCCATGGATTTCAACAATAATATTTGGTACATTGACCCAATCTCAAAAATTTTAGGTTATTATCAACCAGATAGTGGTAAGAACCAACAATATCCAATTCCAAACAACGGAACTGTCTCTGGGCTTACAATAGATGGTTCAGACAATCCATGGATGACAGTATCAAGTACTGGAGAAGTTTTAAAATTTGATGCAACTACAAAAACATTTAATTCAATTAATTTGTCACCAGATTCCACACCTCTTGGAATTTCCATAGACCAGTCATCAGGTCAAATATGGATATCTGAAAGCGGTTCTGGAAAAATTGCAAACATAGACCCAACACAAAGTTACAAAGTTACAGAATATTCCCCCTTTAACAGCACCCTTGCAAGTCCTACTGCCATCTTGTATGATTCTGTAACTGGCAAAGTTTTCGTCTCAGAACACGATGGTAAAGCTGTATCAGTCTTTGATCCACTGGTAAAAACATTTCAAGAATATGACACGGATGTCCAAGGATTACCTTTTGGAATGACCTTTGATTCAAATCATGACTTGTGGGTAGCTCAACATACTCTAGATAAAATTTCAGTAATAGACCCTAGAACTGGCAATACCAATGAATTCGATATTCCCACTAAATCATCTTTTACTCAATGGGTAACAACTGACTCTCAGGGGGACATAATACTAGCAGAGCAACGTGCAAATGCACTAGGAGTACTCACTAGCAGTATAACACCAGGTTTTATTGAAAATACGGGACATGAAAGTACTGTTTTGGGAATTCCATTAGGATTTAGTTATGCAGATTTAGCAGGTCCTGCAATGGCAGGCGGTCTAATAGCTGTCGCTTTCATATATTCTAAAAGTGCAATAGACTTTGGAAATAGTGAAAGACTAGTAAGAAAAAGTTACCAGTCTCAATAACTTCTAATCATTACAAAAATTCTCAATTTATAATTCTAAATAAATTACAATGAATTTCAACCAGTATTTAGTCTTAAACTAGAGCGGAACGATATTGCAATTATGGAGATTATCGACACAATTAATGCAATTGATGCAAATGGACCAAACTCTGGAACAAATGTTGTGCTTTTTGAGAAGACTATGGTATGATTTCCGCTCTGACCTTCTTCTTCCTGCCATACCATGTATACAGTATTGTTTAGTGCAGCCATATCATTTTCATATGACTCACTTTTTGAATGGCTTAGATTTGTTGGACTTTCAAATGTTGTGCCTCCATCAGTGCTTTTTGTGATCAAGATGTCAAATTTTCCAGGGGAGCTATCTGCCCAGCTTACATAGATATTTCCATCCGATGTAATTTGTGGCCACCCAGATGGACCAGGGTTGTTACTCAGGTTTATCGGCTGGTCAAAGGTATCACCATTATTTGTGCTCTTTGCAAAAAACACATCATAGTTTATGCCAGTCATTGTTTGAGTCCATGTGACATAGACATTGTTTTTCCACACTGTAAGTTGTGGATATCCCGAGTCTCCTTTTAGATTACTAATGTCAATAGGTTTTTCAAATGTGACTCCACCATCAGTACTCTTTGCAAAAAATATATCATAATTTCCGGATGTGTTGTCCATCCATACTGCGTAGACATTATTTCCAGATGCTACGATCTCTGGCGTTCCAGATTGTCCAGTGGTTGTGCTTATGTCAAATGGTACATGAAATGAAGCTCCAGAATCACTACTCTTGCTTAGAAATACCTCATAATCCCCTCGGCTATCATCCTCCCATGCCAGATAGACACTATTTCCGTCTGTAGACAGTTTTGGAATTCCAGAATTACCCATATTGTGTGTTACATGTAACGGAGTGCTAAATGAATTTCCTTGATCATCACTTTTTGTAAATATTATATTAGTCGAGTTATCTGCAGATTTTTCAATCCAAGAAGAATAAACATCATTCCCAGATTGTGCAACTTGTGGAAATGCAGAAAGTTGTGAACTATCACTTAATTGAATGGGTTTTTCAAAACTAGTGCCCCCATCAAGACTTTTCGTCATCAATATATTTGAAGTACCAGATAGTGCGGATTGCCATACCACATAAACATGATTGTCCTTTTCTACAAATTGGGGATAGCTTGACTGCCCCATTGTAGTTGAAGATAAATTTACAGGATTATCAAATGTGTATCCACCATCAGTGCTCTTGGAAAATAAGATATTAGATTTTCCAGATTCTGTTTCAGTCCAAATTGTAAAAATCCCATCACTTGAAACCAATAGAGATGGTAATTCAGAATCACCCGAAACAGAACTAATGCTAGTAGCATTTGTAAATCCAGGTGGTTCTACCTGTGCAAAGATCGGTCCAATTCCGGCAAGTACAGACAAACTCAAAATTATAGTAATTGAAATTTTCATATATTTATCATAATTTGCCAGTATAATACAGTAATCATGTAAGACAGGATTATTTCAGATCTACCTTGTCAACTATGAGATTTAATT
>DATEZN010000167.1:0-3036 GCA_035255545.1 Nitrosotalea sp.
CTATTATTCTGAACAATCTCTCACAGATGCGATGAAATCAATTTATAATTTAGAACTGACTGTGGATGATAAAAACAAACTAGGAGTAGGAGAGAGAGCAAAAAAGATTAAAGAATTATTAGAAGAAAAAGGAAAAGATTCTGATGCTTGGAAAGTTTTATTGGGAAATCACATTGCAGAAAAAATGCATATAAGTGAAATAGATAAAGAATTACAAGCAATTTTCGAAAGAATAAGAAGTAAGCTTTCTTAAGTTAAATGCAACAAGTTAACAGTTTTAAAATATTTCCCCGTAAGATCAACAAGCTCAAGACCATGTCTCTGAAGTGATTTATCAAGATATGCAAGACATATTTCACATGTCACACAATTATCAATTATTGTATCAATGTCTCGTGGTAATTCTATAACTGCTGGTTTTACTATTTGTTTTACATCATGATCCGATACGTTAGTTAACGAATCTTCAACAAGGTTTCGCATGTTTTCACTCACAGTTACATCTTGTTTTTCTGATAATTCTTGAAATTTTCTATATGTATCTTCGTTAACCTTTGTACCTAATGTTTTCATGTGGTTAACTTTTGTTACTAAAGATAAAAGCCTGTTACACTTTTACGAATGGAAGTGTAAATTTGGTTAACTGGTTAACCTTGGAATGAATAATGGTTAACATCTTGTTAATTTCAAAAGATAGTGAAAACCTCGCGAGTAAACTAATCGTTGAGATGATCAGATGATGACCTGACAAGTAAAACATACAAAATCAAAGAGCAACAGTTAGACAAGGATTATGCATAAACTAAATTCAAAAATGGGCTAGTCTATTCATTCATTTTTTCTTAGTCAGAATATCACGTAGAACCAATTGTCGCTTTACCGTGCTCTTGTTGTTCTTACCTTTAGCTACTTCCCATAGAATTCCATTACATTTGTGAAAAGTTTCTCTACCGGTTAGCTTTATCATACGTTCAGAAGGTAGTCGCTGATTCTCATTGAGACTTTTTCGTGCGTCAAGAGCCTTTTTGCCATCATTTGTGAGTTTATACTTCTTCAATGAAACCTACATCCTTCAATTCCTTTACTTTTTTGTATATCGTGGAGCTTGATATTTCAGGTAGCTCATGTGATATTTCGTTAATTGTTTTACCTTGGTATATTCCGTCCATGATCTTCTCTGTGATATTTCTTGTTTCATAAGGCTGTAATCTGAATTTTTCTTGCATCCTATCTAATAGTAGAGGAACATGTTTTAATGATTTTGGGTACCAGAGATTTTTTTTCCAGTACCCTTCCTAGAAGTGTAACAAGGTTATCTTTGAGAAATTATCCATTAAGATCTGTTGGTAAACAGATCTCTTGAGACAGAAACCGTAAAAGGTCAAATATCATTGAATATACAAGATAGACTCGATGAGGACTGCAATGTGCAGTCTGATGTGGGAAAAAAATTGACATACAAAGAGACAATTCATACACGGACACAAACCATTCGAAAAAATCCAACAAAGAAAGCAAAACTGCTAGCATATCCAGATGTACAGAGATGGTACAAAAACGTAGCAAGGGGAAGTCCGAACACGGCCGAAATAAATCTAAGAAGACTGGGCAAATTCTGCGAGGATCACCAGATTCTACCAATGCAACTTGCAGATCTAGGAATGAAGGACATCAGAGAAGTAACAGATTTGCTACAAGATCACATATCTTGGATGGAAAGCAGGGGATGTGCACCTCAATACATCAAGGGAACCATAACAGCTGTAAAATCTTGGCTACATCATTTTGATGTCTTCATAAAAAGAAAAATCAAAATTGCAAATGTAGATTCAACACCAACACTTGAAAAGGAAAAAGTACCAGAAGGACAGGAACTTGCAGAACTATTCAGCAGGGCAAATCTCCGAGCTGGTGCAATAATGTCGCTGGTTGGAAAAGCTGGTTTACGACCCGAAGTATTGGGAAACCACAACGCAACAGACGGGCTGATGATAAAAGATCTGCCAGATCTAATAGTAAAAGAAGGTCTGAGTACATTCATCAACAAACCGCCAAGAATAGTGGTAAGAAAGACACTTTCCAAGACAAATCATGAATACTATACATTTCTGACAGACTTGGGAGCAAAGAGGTTGCTTGCATACCTGAACGAAAGACTGGTTTTAGGAGAAGTGCTAGTACCAGAATCTCCAGTAATTGCACCCTTTGCAAAATATGTGAGATTCAGAGGCGAAAATCATGGAAAAAGATTTGTGGAGACAATAACTATTCGAAAGGACATCCAAAAAGCAATGCGTCCAAGGTTCTTGTGGAGACCGTATGTGCTTCGTGCCTATTTTGACACGCAGTTACTCATAGCAGAATCTCGCGGAAAGATAGCACATGATTTCCGAGTCTTTTTCATGGGACACAAGGGTTCGATTGAGGCCAAGTACACAACCAACAAAGGAATTCTTCCAGACGCTCTCATAAAAGAAATGAGAAATGCATACAGCAGAAGTGAGGAATTTCTTGATCTGGAAAAAGGAGAAGTTCAATCATTAGAACAAAAGTTGGAAAAAGAAAAAACTGAAAACCTAACAGCGGAAGAGCGTGTATTGTTGCAAAACTTGCTCAAGAAATTGGACAATCCGAAACCAGTACAAGAAACAACGACAAGCGCATAAAATCCGAGGTACTTTCGCAAAAAAGGCTTCGCCACTATTTTACGAATGGAAAAAGTGTCAAAAAACCATGACGCGCTATAACAGATAAAGTGGGCCCAAAGGGCTTCGATCCCTTGGCTCACCGGTTATGAGCCGGTTACTCTACCAAGCTGAGTTATGGGCCCTACGAAAGAGCAAATTGACATGCGCTATAAAATAGTATAGAGGTTAACAGTAAGCATTGTAGCAACTGTCAAGTAAGAGATTTTGAGCAGCTACCGATTTATTAGCAATTTCCACTAGTTCGTCTTCTTTTGATGCAGGAGTTTTTTCCAAGATCTTTCTCCAGAGAGCGGCATGTCGTATGTCAGCTTCTGCATGAAGTCTGAAA
>DATEZN010000168.1:0-4102 GCA_035255545.1 Nitrosotalea sp.
AGCGCTGCAATTGATAATGTGGCAGGAACCACACCTTGTGCACAGATGAGTAATATGGCAAGCCTATCTTTTTTTAATACTGACTTTCTGGTGGATGCCTTTGTTGCAAGGAATCTGACCAGCATCAATATTCCAAGTATCATCAATCCAAGTATTAGATTCGTTAGAATGGTGGATGGCACAATCACAAACACAAGACCCAAAAATACGAAAAAAAATGTCTCCATGAGAAAAGAAATCTCTCCTTGAAACTTGTAGAACTGGTCATTCATTTCCACAAGGTCGAATTTTTGTCTTAGGCGAGACATTACAACTTTTGAGCTTCCAAGGAATAATCCAAAGATAAGCACTGCCACAAGGCCACTTCCATGCAAGAGTTCTGTTATAGCATAAGTTGTAAAGAGGAGTCCCAGAGTCAATACATATGTGTACTTGAAATTTCTGACAAATTTTAAAACAAACATCCATGTAATTGACAAACAAATTCCAACAATGATGCCTATTGAAAAGCTAGCCCCAATTGTGATAAGGGGAATTGTCCAGTTGCCTGTACCAGTTTTGTACAGGCTCACAAAGGCTTCGTAAAATACTATGGAATAGATTGAATTTAAAATTGATTCAAGTGTAAGAAATGTTATTGTGTTCTGGCCTAGCTTGAGTGATCTTGATAATGGAATTACAACAACTGCTGCTGTTTCACCTCCCACCATTGCTCCAAATATGAGCGACTGGATAATATCCCACTTTAAAATAAAATGAATAGAGATACCAATTAAAAATATGCTTGATACTACATAGATGGTTACCTGAACTATTGTTCTTGGACTTCCCTTGATGACTTCTCTTATTCTCATATCCATTCCGCTGTAAAACAAGATCATGATCAAAGTAAAACTGGCAAACAACCCCAGAACTGGAATCAAAGGTTCTCGTGGAAACACATTGAAGATTGGTCCAAGTATTACGCCTACTAGGATGAGAAAAAGATAATATGAGATTCCGGTTTTTTTGAAAAAGATCTCTCCCCCAAATCCCAAAAATATGATTCCCGCAGCAGCTAAAAAGATCAGTATCTCATTTATCATAAAAAGACTAAAAATTTATATGATAAAATTCTGTCGTACACGTTTCTAGTTTTACATGCCTAATGTGTTTTCAAATCATAGTATCTGATCTGTCGTGATGACATATTATTGGATGTGACATCAAGGTTGATTGTATTGCAGTGTGTACATACCGACTTTAATATTTTAAAAGAGATTAGGTAAATGTGCAAGTTTTATCTTCTCTAGGGAATAAATCTGATAAAAAAGAAGATCTAATTCTTAGAACTTTGCTTGATACACATTGTAGAGCCATTTTGGGTGTAACAACAGAAAAACCAATTACTGCATCTGAGATCTCTCTTGCTTGTAATGTTCCTCTCAGTACTGTATATCGAAGATTAAAAACACTCAGGACTCTCAAATTCCTACATGTGTCATGTACCATAAGACCTGATGGCAAAAAATTACTGTTCTTTCAAAATCGACTAGTAGGAATTGACATATCTTGGAATGATTCACAGCTGCAAATTTCTACTAATTTTTCAAGCATGGTATGATTGTCTAATTAAAAAATAAAAGTTGGATGTATACTCAGTTGCTGTGCGAGTATACTGTATCTGCACTGAAGAATGGACAGTTTACAATAAAGCCTGCTTCCATTGTATCTGTAAGACTATCCTTACTTGTGAGGTCGTGACTGTTCTCAAGTAGCGTTGCTGTTGTAGGATCTTTCCAAGTTATCACTTGAATTCTCCACATGGGGGAATAGTATTGATCTCCTTGTTTGACACTAGCTACTCCTGACTGGTATCCTAGAGGTCCACTACCTACTATTCCATTTGAGAACTGATACAAGTCTGCTGATGCACTTGAAGAGATTGTATTTTGAGTCTTGTTTGCAAAAACAATTCCTAGTGCATCTGCTGGGCCTTTTTGTGATGCATCAGTTGCAATGTAGTATATCGTAGAACCATCTGGAGCAAATCCTCTGTGGGCTACAAAAGTTACTTGCATCTTGTCTGTGTCAATGTTTAACACTTGGGCATTTCCATATGCACCTGATTCGCTTATGCTATCACGTATCTTCAAATGTCCCGCAGGAATGGTTCCTTCATCATTTCCACCCCATTGTATTATTGGACAATTGACAACTATTGTTGTTGGCGTGATTGTAATCTTGCCCGCATTGAATGCGTCCATGATGTCGTCATCTGAACCAAGAATTGTGGCAGACGTTGCATTTTTCCATTCTACTAGATTTACCTTCCAGAGTGGACTGTATGCCGCATCTCCTGGAATAGAATCAACCACATTTGGTTGGAATCCTAACACTCCGCCTCCAACTATGCCGTTTTTGAATGCGTAGATGTTTGCTTGCGCTGATGCTGGAGCTTTTGCTAGTGCTGGTGCAAAAGTAACTGGAAAGTTTGTGAATTTTGTAAATGCATCTGCTGTTGCAGAATCTGATGCTTCTGTTGTGATGTAGAAAACATCCTTTCCATCATACAGTCCTTTCACTAGTGGAATAACTAGAGGAAGATTTGCATTTGACAATTTCAAAACAGTGCCTGCATCTGCTGACATTGTCTGGGACATGTTTTGTCCATTGTTAGACATCATGTTTTGTCCATTGTTAGACATCATGTTTTGTCCATTATCTGACATCATTGATTGTCCATTGTCCGACCTTGTCTGACTGACATTACCTGTTTGCGCTTGACTGAGTTCTTGCTGCATTCTTGTATACTCTCCTGGTGCACAAATGTGGTTTCCACATACTAGGAAATTTCCGCCATTTGTTGCAGTGATTGGCTGGTCATTTGGTGCAGTACTATCTCTTTTTGTAAGTGCATTTACAGATGGTGTATCTACAAATGCAGTAACTACGGAGATGGAAAGCAATGGAAGAATCAGCAATATTCCAAAGCTACGAATTTTACTTGTCATTACATACACAAAACTGGATTTTATAGATAAGACTTGTTCCAAATCTATACCAGATTGAGTAATCTCTAAAATTATTTTTTTAATGTGTTGTGAAAAACTATAATCCTATGCTATTGATGGTATTTCCAGAATTTGCATCAATTATGAGAATTATCTTCTTGCCTTTGTGGTCGTATTGGGCAAACCATATTGGAACATGCAAAAGTTCTCCGCTTGAAACTTCTTCCTGAGTCTCCATCTGTCTTATCATGTGATACTTGGAGTGGACTTTTTGTGATTGTACTTGATCTATGATGGTCTTTGCTTGGCTCTTTGCAGTGTCCTCATTGATATCGCCATTTAAGATCTTGACTGACTTGGGAATTTTTTTTGCGTCAAAATCAATCCTGTTGTCAAGTGTAAACTCGTATCCATGTGGTTGGTATGTTGTCAATGATTTTACCGAAACTACTGGACAGTTGTAATTTTCATCTACAGTATACGCCTTTGTTGCATTGTTGCCTCCGCCCATCATTCCTCCGCCTCCCATCATGGTCCCAAACAACATTCCATCCATCATTCCTCCGCCAAAACCTCCTCCTCCTTGTCTAGAATTTCCACCACTCATTGCTCCTCCCATTAGTCCTGCCATGGCAACAGTTGCGGCAATACTTCCGACTTGGACTGCAATATCTGTTGCAATAAGATTTGTTTTTGCTGATACTGGAATGATCCAATATGGTACCATGGTGAGATCAAGCTCATCTAGTTTTGAGCTCTCTTGGAGATGTCTGTGCAAGAGACCTTTATCCATCATTTGATGTAGTCTTGTAGTAATCTGGTCTTGGTCGGATATTGTAATTGGTAACATTGTATGTTTTGCAATGTTTTTCCATCCTTTATTTTCAAGACTCACACTACTCCCACAGTATTCGCATGTTACAACCATCTCTCCGAACTTGGGTGAAATTGATGCATTACAGTTTGGACATTTTATCTCTTTTACATCTGTGCTTGCATCTGGCTGACTGGCAGCAGCAGGTGTTGTAGTTGTTATCTGTTTTGTACCGCACTTTACACAAAAAGTCGCGTCATCTGGAAGTTGTATGCCACATTTTTCACAAAACATT
>DATEZN010000169.1:0-8829 GCA_035255545.1 Nitrosotalea sp.
CAGGTTTTTCAATTAAAAATTGTGTATTGAATCTGCGATCTAAAAATCTGACATCTTTAATATTTTTTGATCGATTTCCCAAATTTGGGAAATTTTCTGATCTCTATCTCTTCTTGACCTTTGGTCTAATGTAATTGGTAGCAAGTTTTAAAAAACGTGAATTGCTCTAAACAAAAGGGGAGAGCATTTGAGTTCTAAATTATCACTTGATGAAATGTGGGAAAAAATAGAAGCATATGGTATAGACCGAAAATTACTAGAAGCCACACATCCTAGTAGTGAATTGCTATTCCAATTGTATACTGCAGTAATCCGAGTTAACGAAAAAGTAGACGCCATAAACAATAATGCCAAAATCCAATAGGATCTAGAATCATACTCAGATTTTTAATATCTGAAATTACAATCGCGGTTACTCTGAATTGTCTTGTTTTTCAAGTTCAGAGCAGAGTTTTTTGTAATCGCTGATAGTTTCGTTGGCAAGCAGGAATGCTCTGTTGATGGTTTCCTGCGCCATCTCAAACCTCATTGTCTTTTCTATTAGGTATGAAGGATCCTTTGGGTCAAGGCCTGTATCTTCCCAAATCCTTCCTACTTCTTCTATCTGCTTTTGTAGTTTGGCTTCATTTTTGCCTATTTTCTCCTTTGTCTTTTTGACTAGAATGTCGTCTGTCATTTTGTTTCTCTATGGTATGAGTATGTGACACTCGGTTAAAAATCCGTTATTTTGACATTTGGCGTTTCCTGGATTGTCAAATATTTGACCAAGCCTAGTAAAATTAGTGAATCTTTTCTTTAAATAGAAATTTGGCAAATTACCAAAATGCCGTATGAAGAAGTCTATTTTCAAAGACTAAGAGAAGAAAATCCTGAAGAATATGACAAAGTTACCATAATTAAGATAAAATCAACGTAATGGTGTATACAGGATTTTTCTTGTATTTCTTTGTAAATGTAATATCTTTTCAGATTTTTAAATAATAAAACAAGTTTTGATAATTTGGATTCTTGTTATGGTGAATCAGCGGTGATGTCATGTCTTTGTTTTTTGTTTCTATATTATTATAGTAACTATACGATAGTTTTTTCAGAAAACTCTAGTTTGATAAAAGCAAGATGTTCTAGTGATCTGACCAAGTTTATCACATGTTTGCATTTTTGATAGTTTATCTACCCATGTTTGTATGATGTTATCATGAAAGCCAAGTTCAAGACCACCTGTTCCGAGTGCAATGCACCTATAAAATCTGGAGAAGAGATTGCAAAAAATCCTACAGGAAAATGGGTCCACAAGTATTGTACAGCAGAATCTAAAGAGTTACCCTAAAGCGATTATTACGTAGATCTTTTTGAAATGTAATCTATTGCTTTTCTAGTATTCTCCTCTGGAGAAAACTTTGTATCCAAAGTAAGATGTTCCATCTTTACAGACTCGCGGATTATTTTCATTTTTTGATATACTTCAACGGTTGCATCAGAATAGTCATTTTTACGAGATTCTAGTCTTGACATGGCAATATCTTCTTGACAAACACATTCTATCACATGAAATTGGTTATCTGACAAGCCTAGTTTATTTTTCACTTCTGTCCTTGATTGTTCCCTGTTAAATGTAGCATCAAGTATGCAATTTGTTCCTGTATTGGTAAGATTTTTTGCAGCAGCAATCATGGCATCAAAAACTTCTCTTTGCTCTAATTGTGAATATGTTGGACTGGAAAACAATTCCTTTCTAATTTTATCTGTAGATAACACTTGACCGTTAACGAGTGGTGCAAGACTTTTTGCAAGTGTGGTTTTTCCAACTCCTGGCAGACCGGTTATTATGATTAGCAATCGTATCTTTCTTACACTGTATCTGTTTTTAGATATTTGTTATGGTATGCTTGAAAAAAAAATAAAAAATGGTTAACCCAAAGCTCTTGAATGTTTCTGGGTGTGAGGTCTCTCTCCTGAAAACTTTCTTCTCATGTGACCTGATGGTCTTGAATAAAGCAACTCCAAAAACCATGCCTCGTGCTCTATCTCCTCTCTTAGGATGTCTTTTGCAACATCATAAGTGGCAGGATCCTTTCCATGTGTCATCATGCAAACTTTGTTCCAGTTGACAATTGCACCTTGTTCTGCCTTGAGACATTTTTCCAAGATTGCCTTGGTGTCTATTGGATTTGTTGGCAATTGCAAAAATTCACAACCTGACATCTTGATGAAGTCTTGTGCTTCTAGTGGAAGTTTTCCACCAAGCTCATAGATTCTAGATAAACAAGATTCAAAATGACTGAGGTCTTCTAATCTTGCATCTTCAATTATTACCTTGAGTGCCTCTCCTTCCAATCCAACACAGTGGGCTCTAAGATTTGTGAAGTAATAGTATGCCGTAAACTCTACTGATGCATTGTAAACTAGGGCTTTGATTAGCTCCTTTACATTTACACCATTTTGTTCTAGGACTTTTACTCCTACTACGTTTGGTTCTTTAACCATGGCTGCGTTCAAGTTTGTTTGAAATATAAGCAAATCGATAGGGATGCCGTCAAGCTTTATATCGTTAGTATGCTGATGATTAGTATTCTAAGTATGATTAAATATGATTTTGAAAATAGCATGGGTTTTGTTGTAAATACTACTGCCAAGGCATTTCAGAGAGCCTTTGATCTTGAGTTACGAAAAAATGTAGGCGTCTCACTGAGCCAATGGCGCGTAGTTGGGGCACTTGTCATACAATCAGGCCTTACGCAAAAAGAAATTGCTGACAAGATGGGAATTGAAGGGGCTACACTTGTTCCTGTAATTGACAAGATGGAAAAGGAAGGGTTACTAAAAAGAAAACCCGATTCTGATGACAGGCGAGTAAACCGAATTTATCTTACACCAAAAGCAGACTCTTTGTGGGAGAAAATGACAGAGTGTGCACTACGAATACGAAAATCTTCTTTAAAAAATATTTCTGAAAGTGATATCCAGGCAACACTTGAAACACTTCGCAAGATATCAAAAAACTTGGTAATTCTCTCTGATCTTGACAAGACTGTAGTCTCTGTGAAAAAAAATAGGACGACCTAGATTGAGCGTTTCAAGATCAAGTGATGGTGTATCTGAAAAAATTTCTTTATCTGCATGGAAGACACTTGCAATTCTTAGCCTGATTGCTACAATGGTCATGTATGCTGAAACAATGCTGGTTCCTGCAATTCCTGACTTGATAAAAGATTTTCACATGTCATATGGAATGTCGTCATGGGTTTTTACTGCATACTTGATTGCAGGTGCGATTATGACTCCAATTTCTGGAAAACTCTCTGACATTTACGGAAGAAAAAAAATGCTTCTCATTATAATGGGAATTTATGCAGTTGGGGTTTCACTTGGAGGGTTTGTCACAGATATTTACCAAATGCTTGTAATTCGTATACTGCAGGGAATTGGCATGTCAATGTTTCCAATTGCGTTTGGTATAATCCGAGAATCATTTCCTAGGAGCAAGATGGCAATAGGTCAGGGTGTGATAACGTCCATGTTTGCAACAGGAGCTGTGATTGGTCTTGTTGCAGGGGGACACTTGATACAAAACTATGGTTGGAATGCAACATTTTTCTCAATAATACCTGTAACGATTCTATTATTGATAGTAATTGCGCGTTTTATACACGTGGATGAATCACACATTCCAACAGGACAAGAAAAAAACCATCCTAAAAATAAAATAGACATCCAGGGTGCAATCACACTGACTATATCCATTAGTGCATTTTTGATGGCACTTACCATGATGGAAAATGGTGATACATCTAACTTGTTTTCAGTACTTGGTCTTGCTACAATTGGCCTTGTTTACTTGATACTGTTTGCAGTTATTGAAAAGAAATCTGTCTCACCTCTTGTCAGTATGAAGATTCTTGCAAACAAGATAATCTTGCCATCAAATATTATGATAATGACTGTTGGTATGGCAATGTTTATGATATTTCAGACAATTCCAGTTCTTGTTCGCAGTCCATCACCATTAGGATTTGGAGAAAGCCCATTGATGACAAGTAACATCCAACTCCCATTTGCACTTGGATTTCTAATCTTTGGTTCTACATCTGGATTTATTGTATCAAAGCTTGGCTCTACAAAACCAATCATTGTGGGAAGTATAATCAGTACAATTGGATTTGCAGATCTATATCTTAATCATTCTACAGAACTGCTAGTTTCTGTCAACCTTGCAATCTTGTCAACTGGATTATCGCTTACAAATGTAGGTGCAATGAATATAGTGATGCTGTCTACGCCAAAACAGGATATTGGTGTATCACTTGGGATGAGTACTCTGATAAGAATAATTGGTTCCTCTTTGGGTCCTGCAATGGCTGCCATGTACATGCAGACTCACAAGACAACGCTTGCAGGAATGTCAGGAACGTTTCCTAATGCAGACTCGTACAATCTGATATTTCTTACTGCCACTTTGATATCTTGCGCATCAATAGTAATTGCAATTGCCTTAAAGCGGCAGCTTGGAAAATCTCAGATTGCAGCTTGATGATACTAGTAGTGAAATACTGTATCGCCGATAGTCTTTTTCCAGTCTGCCCTGATTCCTGGCTTGCCTTTTAATTTTTCAATATAGTTAAACGCAGATAGGCCAGCAGTTGCACCGCCTGAGCATGCCGCTATAATCTGCTTGTATGGTATGCTTGTTGCATCACCTGCTGCAAATATTGCAGGATGTGATGTCTTGCCGTCTGGTGTTATCTCGATTTCGCTTTTTGTATTAATCTTGACTAGATGTTTTATGAACTCGAGATTAATTTTTGAGCCCATCTCTATGAATAGCCCGTCAACGTTTACAACTTTTTCCTGCCCTGAATTATCTACTATGGTGATTGACTGGAGAGCATTTGTACCAGAGAGTGCCTTGACAGAAGACTGGGGCACAAGCTCAATGTTCTCTTTTTTTTCAATTGATGCAATCATTTCCTTGTCTCCTCCCAATGCACCGCCTTTGTAGATCAAGTAAATCTTTGATGCCATTCTTGATAATAAAATGCCTGATTCCAAAAGATATGCACCGACACCAATGACTGCAGTTGTTCTTCCTTGGTAAAATGGAGCATCACACTTGGTGCAATAGTGTACTCCTTTGTTCAAAAAATTAGATTCGTTTTCTACTCCAAGATTATTTGGCACTTTGCCTGGTGATAATACCAACGACTTTGTCTTGTATTCTGAACGAGTTGTTTTGATACTCAGACCTGATTCTATCTCTTCCACTCTTTCTACTGTATCGTAAATCATCTCTCCTCCAAACATTAGAAATTGGTTTTCAAGTGTTTTTGCTAAAAGTGGACCGCTTGACATTATTGTTCCGGGATAATTCTCTAGTTTTGGAATTAGGTTTAACTGTCCGCCCAAATCCTTTGAAATTAGCAAGCATGAGACCTTTTGTCTTGCTACAAATATTCCTGCAGAAAGTCCTGCAGGTCCTCCTCCTATTATGACTACTTCGTATTCTTGGGCCATTCTAGTTTACGGCAACAAGTGTGGTGATGTTGTTTATCCCGTCAATTTTGTGTAAATCTACATCAATTGCTGTCTTGATCTCTTGCATATTGTTTGACTCTAAAATCACTAAAACATCGTATATTCCATAAATTGTTTTTACTGACTTTGCTATTGGGATTTTTTTTGCAGTCTCGATTATGTTCTTTTGTTGTTTGTAATCGACATTTAGTAAGACAAATGCCTCGTTCACAGGCTAGTATGATTGTCATATCTTAAAAGGATTTTCTGGGAATCGTCATGTAATGTTTTTTGTAGCAACTTTGTCCTTCAAGGCCTCTAGTTCCTTCTTTGTGTTTTCAAACTCTTCCTTTGTTCTTGTCAGTGCCACTTTGACTATCTCTAATTCTTTTCTGGCATCTTCATATTTTGCATTCAGTGATGCAGCAACTGCTCCTGCTGCCTCTACAATTTTTCTGGTATCACTTGTTTTTCCAACTGTTGAAAGTTCTGTCTCTATGAACTCTAGTTCTTTTTTGGACAGCATGATCTCTTTTTTCTTCATTTCATGTTGTTCCTTTAGGGATTCAATTGCTTTCTCTTGTTTTTCTTTCAAGGATGTCATTTCTTCCAATTCTTGTTTTACTGTATTTGTACTAGACCTGATTGATTCAAGCTCTGTAACTGCAGAGTTTCTTTCATAATGTATCCTTGACAACTCTTCTTGTGCATCGTTTATCTGTCGTCTAATGTTTTCTGCCTCGGTTCTAGAATACTGTGATCTTACCAACTCTAGTTCCTCTTTTGCAGATTTTATCTGGTCTTGTATGGAACTTTGTTCTGCTTTTGTTGACTTGATTTCAGCTCTTGTTGATTCTACTTCTTCTTGTACTATCTTTGCCTCTGATGATACTGCATCAAGTGCAGTCTTTGTTTTTTCCAATTCGTGAGTGTATGATTCAAGTGTAACTGCTGCTTCCTCTATCTCTTTTTTGAGATCTCTGATTTCAGGTGATATGCGTTCTTCTCTTGGGGGTGATACAATTTCCTCTTGCTTGATGTCGTCATTGTTTGTCTGCTCTTTTTTTGCGCGTCCAAAAAGCCCCATGTGATTAACTTGACGCAAGGTAAGAAAAGTATTCCTTTTACAAGTTAGGTTCGCTTTTTCAAAAATGCAAGATAAAACCCTAGTCCGCCAATGGCAAATCCAAGTATTATGAGTATCATGCCTCCAACTAGGTCTTTTGTGTAATATCTTGGAGCAAAAAAGAATATGAGTACTCCAATTGCAATCAGTACAACTCCGCTGCCCTTTGGTCTGTTGTGTTCACTGTGTGCCATGTCTTACAAATATTCCGCAATTGAGGCTGCTATTTTTTTTCTTCCAATGTCCATTATTAGAGGTCCAATCTTTGGACCCCTGTCTGATGCAAGTATGATTTGGTATAACATCTTGAACAAGTCCTTTGGCTGCATTCCCTTGTCTTTTGCAATCTGATAGATGGTATTTTGCAAATCTGCAGGTTCAGAGTCTTCTGATAATATATTTACTAGTTGAGCAAGCACTTGACGTGAAATGTCATCTAACTGGATCTCCACTTTTGTTGGTATGTCATAATCGTCTGAATAATTTCCTGCAAGTGTGATTAATTCCTCGACTTCGGGACTAGACTCTTTTATGGTTCCATATTCGAGTAGTTTTTTTGTAACTAATGGGATTCTGTTTTCTCGAAATATCTTGCAGAGTTGGATGAGTAGTCTATAGTTGACATATGGTCTTTGCACCTTTGATGGATTTAGCAAATTGACATACTCGTACAGTCCCTTTGATCTTACCACCTTGGTTTCATTGTCTAGTTTTATTTTTCCAAAATAGATATTTTCAAGTTCGTTATACTCGTCCATCAATGCAGGTATGTCGTCAATTCCTACTTCGCGAGCACCTGTGATTCTCTTGTATAGTAAAAGCAAAATTGTCTTTGGGGTGCCATATCTAAGCCAGGCCTGTGATGTCAAAACATTTCCAAGTGACTTTGATATCTTTTTTCCTCCCTTGTCAAGAAACATTTCATATTTTACATGGGTTGGTGCTGGAAAGTTTAGTATGTTTTCAGAGACCCAATCGTTTACCTTGACTGAATCCATAATGTCTTTTCCATATGCCTCAAATCTGATATCAAATGCACTCCATCTTGCTGCAAACTCTACCTTCCATGGTAATTTGCCCAAGTCTTTTGTGATATCTGCAATACCTTCATGACCGCATCCCTTTACTGGTTTTGAGCCAATTGTTGCATCAGAACATCTGTACTTGATCTTTTTTTCATCTACCAGATACTCGTATGCAACTGCAGTGTACAGTCTTCCACAGTTTGCACAGACTGGAAAATATGGTACGACCTCTTGATATTTTTCTTGGCCAACCATTTCTGCAATTTGTTCGCCAATCTTTTTGCTATTGATTAAAATTGTATGAATCTGATCTTTTAGTAATCCATTTTTGTAAGTGTCCACACCACGCTGGAACTTGTACTTGATTCCAAGCTTGTCAAGACCGTCTAAAAGTATGCTACTCATGTGCAATCCATAGGAATCATGGCACCCAAATGGATCTGGAATAAACGAGACTGGTTTTCCAATGTGTTCTTTTAAAGATTCTGGCAATCCTTCTGGAATTTTGCGCAGACCGTCCAAATCATCTGAATATGCAATAAGTTCTGATTTGTAACCAAAATTTTCTAGTGCCATCTTGACACCATATGCCCTTACTGCGTCACCCAAGCTTCCAATGTGTGGTATCCCTGATGCGCCAAGGCCGCTCTCAACTCTGAGTAAATCTGTCTTTCTCCCAAGTGCTTTTTCTCTTTGTAGCAATTCGTCTGCAAGTTTGTCTATCCATGTTCCTCTACCGATTATTTGCTGTTCTTCCTCCATTATTTCAAATCCTTTGACATGTATGGTCCAAGCTGGGTGTAACCAATCTTTCTATAATATTCTCGTGTGCCAACTGCACTGATGACTAGCAATCTTTTTGCATCAAACTCTTCTAATGAAATCTTTTCTGCCTCGTTCATGAGATTTTTGCCAAGGCCTGAATGTTGGATGCTATCGTGTTCCCTTTCTCCAAGTTTTAATGATTTTCCATAAACATGTAGCTCTCGAACAATGCATGTATTTTCTGTGACCTCGCTTCTATGTGCCATTGCACTTGGTTTTCGCAGTCTCAAAAATCCAAATATTTTGTCATTGGAATCATCATATGACAAAAAGACCTCGTTGCCACCTGAGGAATCATAATTTTCCCGGTGCATCTTGATGTCATCCATGTTTATTGTTGTACCC
>DATEZN010000170.1:0-13847 GCA_035255545.1 Nitrosotalea sp.
CCAAAACACATTGCCATCATACTTGATGGTAATAGAAGATGGGCAAAACGTAATCTGATCATGAAGATAGATGGTCATTTCAGAGGTGCTGATGCAGTAGAAAAATTATTGGATTGGTGTGAAGAGCTAAATATCAACATAATCACCTTGTATGTACTATCAGCAGAAAATCTTAACAGAAAAGACGATGAATTGGACTATCTATATGATTTGATAAATAAAAGATTACACAAATTATACAACGATCCAAGGATACACAAGAACCGCATGAAAGTAAAGGCCATTGGCAGCATAGAGTTGTTACCAGACATTCTAAGAGATATTCTCAACAAGCTTGAGGAAGCTACAAAGGATTACGACGATCATTACCTAAACATTGCAATAGCTTACGGAGGACAGGACGAGCTGGTTGATGCAATCAAAAAGATTGGAGCTAGAATCAAGGACGGTTCTCTTGATATCAATCAGATAGACAAGGAAGTAATCGAATCCAGTCTCTATACATCACATCTGCCACAATCATCTCCAGATATGATATTGAGGACATCAGGTGAAAAGCGATTGAGTGGTTTTCTGCTCTGGCAGAGTGCCTACAGTGAGCTTGTCTTCATGGATGTATATTGGCCAGAATTCAGAAAAATAGATCTCATGCGTGCAATTAGGACTTTTCAGCAAAGAGGTCGTAGACTTGGAAAATAGAAATACTGGATGTAAGAAACTCTTTTTGTAAATGTTGGAAGAAAGATCTGCAGGTTCTATTATTTATCGCCAAACACCACAAGGCAAGCTGTATTTGTTGTTAAATTACCCCTCCGGTCATTGGGATTTTGTCAAGGGGAATATTGAGAAAGGTGAAACTTTCAAGCAAACTGTTCTAAGAGAGATGAGAGAGGAAACCGGAATAGTGGATATTACATTTGTAGATGGATTTGAAGACAAGGTAGAATATCACTACCAACGAGACGGTCAAGTCATACACAAGGAAGTGGTTTTCTTTGTATCAAATACAAAAACAGATCAAGTGATTTTATCACATGAGCATCGTGACTACATATGGTTAAACTTCAATGACGCCCTTGCAAAATTGACCTACAAGACAGCTCAAAATCTATTCAAAAAAATTAAAGATCTATGATCTGAGTGTTAACGCTTGGAGTTTTTGTGCCTCAAGTTGTGGGTTTTTTGAATTCAGAATGGTCCTTCCAACAATCAGATAATTCGCACCTGCATTTAGTGCATCATTTGCATTCCCACCTTGAGTTCCAACACCAGGTGAGTAGATCTCAAATTTTCCCTTTGCTTTCTTTGCAGATAATTCGATGAGTTTTGGTACGGTAGCTCCAACAACTATTCCATCAACGTGTGATAAATAAGACCATTTTAAGAAAAGATCATGAATGTTTGACATTTTTCCACTAGACGGATCGTGTACTTTCAAACCATAACCAAGTTTTGCTCCAGGATGACTCATGTGTACAAGAGATATCACACCGTGATTATCACTGTGAGCATTTTTTACAAGTTGCATTAAATTTTCTGGTCCCATTATGGGATTTGCAATTACAGCATCAAATTCACTGTGCCAAAGCCTTTGCAAAGTAACCATGTTAGTATTTCCAATATCGTTTAGCTTAATGTCAGCAATTGTTTGCAGCCCAAAATCATGTGCAGTGTTGTTTATTCTCTTGATACTTTTCTCACCTAGAGGTAGCAAGAGATGAAAATTAAATTTTATAGCACACAAGTACTTGCCAAGTGTCTTAATATTTTTCAGAGTATGTTTTTCAAGTAATTCTAGATTTGTGCCATCGAGATCATTTGCAAGTATTACAGAGCTTCTAGAAGAAGAATCCTGCATTCTTTTTCTAAAACTACTCATAGCTTGACTAGAGGATGCTTACCTTTGAGTTTTATTACTTTGAGGTACGAGTATCCATGGTCATTTACTGTGCTAACAAAAGACGGTTCTGCGCCATCTTTGCTAGAATATTTTAGAAATGGTTTCGTGGGTTCTGAATCAAGTTTGATATGACAAAAATATGAAGTCTCATCAGATTCGTTGAAATTCATGAATACACCCATATTCCATTTATTGTCATCTGGAAAAGCAAACAGTGGAAATGGTGATTCTTCAAATCCATAGCTTAACTTTATCAAACTTGTAAGATCCTCAAGCTCAATTGATTGGTATACTACCTCTGGAGGCGACGCAGTTTCAGGTTTGAGAGTTTCAGGAAGTGATTTTACTCGAACAATTGGTGAGTAGATATACATTGGATTTGAAACAGTATTGACAACATCAAAGTCTTCTTTCCCTGCCTTGAATCCATATGAAAGATAATGTCCATTTACCTCTGTTTGGACATAATAATTGACAGATCTTTCCTTGAGAAGATCCATCTGAACTGAGATTATTCTTTTACCATCAAGTTCAAAAGAAAAGGCAGTACGTGGAACCCTTTCCAAGGCACACACCATTCGTGAAAATTCAATCATGTCTGATACTTCAACATAAAAAGGAAGTTTTGCCATGAGATTTCTCAAAAACTATCCACATTAAAAGTAGTCGTTTATGGTTTTCTTTTCTCTACTGTCTTCTATCGATAATGTCGTTTACATCAGGTCCAGTACCAATTAGTGTCACAGGTACTTTGAGTTGTTCTTCAATATTTTTGATAAAATATTTAGCAGGAGAACTTAGATCGGAAAACGACTGCATGTGTGCACATTCTGGAAAGACCACATCAAGTTTGGTAATTCCCAATTGGGTTGCACTGTTTAGCATTATTGATCTTCGTGCAAGATCAAAATCAAATTCAGCTGCACGTCTTTGTCTTCCAGTCACTGTTCCCACTTCTTGCCATCCTTTTGCTACTGCTTTTTCCGGACTGATTTCACTTTTTAGTGGACCTTCTCCAACTCTAGTAACAAAAGATTTGAAAACAACAAGTACTTCATCAACACTCTTTGGCCCAATTCCAACGTCTGCACAAATTGCAGACGCAGTAACATCCTTTGATGTAACAAATGGATAAGTGCCATGCCATAATGAAAGAAAGGTTCCTTGAGTCCCTTCTACTATTACATTTTCTTTTCGATCAAGTGCAAAATTTACTTGATTTGGAATATCATCAAGATACAGAGTAAGAGATTCGATATCTCTTGCAAGTTTTAATGTACGCATTGCTCTATCAGCATTAGCAGGTCCAGTTCCAGTACCTGTGCTGCCTATAGACTGCTTTAGTCTACCTCCCGAGTCTGTTGTTCTGTGTGATTCTTCAATTATACCACATTGAAAATCTACAAACGATCTATCATGAGTTCCAAATTCTTCTATTTCTTTCAGAAGTACTTCAGGACTTACTACCACTCCAGGCCCTATAAGCAATCTAGTACTAGGATTGAGAAAAGCACTTGGTAACATTCTAACTTTATATTTTTTATTTTCATATTCAATTGTGTGACCTGCGTTAGGTCCCACCCCACCACGAACAGCTACTGTTGGATTATCCTTCATTGCAAGATAAGAAACAATTTTTCCTTTTCCTTCATCACCATAAAAACCACCGACGATAACTGTAGAAGGCATACATATGATGAGCAGAACCAGAGATATTTAAGCCAAATCTTAACAATACGATTTTAGAATAGATCGAATTCCTAGATTCACATGTCATCTCCAAATTACGCAGGAAACATCATAGTAAACTTGGCAGGTCTTCCAGAATTTCTAAGAAAACCAATATTGCACAAGAGATTGTCAGAATTTTTTTCAATGAATCAGGAGGACAGGAAAGAGATCATAAACAATGCACTACAAGCAGGACCTACAATACAATTTGACAAATTTGCTACCTTGTTTAAGACATGGCTTGAAACTCTTTGTAACTTGTCTGAAGAGCAGAGAATAATCATGTTTTCAAGTTATATCAATGAGATTGTAAGTCATCCAGAAAAGCTGATTGTCTTTAACCTAGATGGAATTTTTGAGATATACATGTCATTATCAATAGATCAACGATCTATACTTTCTACAACCATCAAGAAAATAATCAATGCCTTTGATGAAAAAGACAAAAAGAAACTTTACATGATAATCCCAAAAATGGCAAAAAATGAGATAGATATCTAAGTAGGTTTTTCTGGTTTTCGCTGACTCTCATCTGCGAAATTGACAACGTCTCCTTCAGGAGTTAGAACGCCTACAAACACTTTCTCATATTTCTTTACTACTTTTCTATGATCAGGCATTGACATGTCTAATTTCATTTCATTCATGACCATGACTCTATATTGCTTCCATTCCGCCCAGCATTCATTGCAGCATGGGTATGTAGAAGCAAACGGATCAAGTTCTATGCCATCTGGAATTTCTTTTTTACACTTAGTGCATGTTCTTCCCATGGTAAAACAACAAAAATGTAGCAATTTAATTCTTTAAGAGATTAACACGTACAGATTACAGTGTAATCAGATTCGAATAAAGTTACACATACAGTTCATACAATTAACAGACTCTATTGAAACATTGAATTTCATCATAGTTTTGTTTTAGGTAACTCAATAGTAAAGGTAGTAGGATTGTTTTTTACCAAAATTCGTCCTCCGTGACTTTTTATTATGATATTACAACTAGCCAATCCAAGCCCAGTTCCTCGTTGTTTTGTTGTAAATAGTGGTTCAAATATTTTGGTCATGTGTTTTTCAGGTATTCCAGGTCCTGAATCTACTATACTAATCACGAATATGTCTGGTTTATCTTCAATAGAAATAGTGACGGTGCCAGAATGTTCTATTGCCTGTATCGCATTAATAATAATATTAGATAAAACAATTTCTAACTTGATAAGATCTCCTGTCATGGATATATCTTGTTCAGGAGTGATGACTTTGATATCATCTGGAACAATGATATTTTCAAGAGCATGTCGTATCAGCGTGTTTGATGAAAATTTTGTAATTTTCAAGGGTCTCTCTCTGACAAAATCTAAAACTCCTCCAATTTGATAATCCATTTTATCAATTGCGCGCATCAGGTGTTGTACTCTTTTCTCCATATTTTCATCTTTAAGGTCTTGAAGAGATATTAGAGAAACCTCGCTTTTTATCACTGTAAGAGTATTTCTCAAATCATGCGATATTCTTGAAGATAAGTTTCCTATAGTAGTCATCTTTTCAGTTTTTAGCATAGTTTCATTTGATTTTTTCAGTTTGTTTCTCAAAATTAAAATCAAGTTTATTCCCACAGTTAATGAAGCTAAAAGTATTGGCACTATTTTTACATTATAATTAAAATCATCAATTTGCGATTTAGCTGTCTGCGATAAGATGAAGGTAGAATAATCAGTAGTCTCCTTCCAGCCATTCTCATTAACAGCTATTGTTTCATTATTTTGTACCTGGTAATCTTTCCAGCTTTTTTCAAACTTGACCAGATCTCCAGTTATTGGTTCAACCCAGAAAGTTGAATTTGTATTAGACAGTATTTTTGTATTCACATATTGAGGAAAAGTGTAACTAATGTCTACATTATGTGTCGCAGATTTGAAGACATAGACATCAAGTCCATCAATTATGTCTGTTCCTTGATAAACAAGCGGTGCATCTGCAAAAATCAGGGGATGAAGAAAATCATAATTTTGTTTTTGTACGCCAGGTTTAAACCAGAATTGTTTTCCAGGCATGTCCTTGTAGGTCAGACTGTATGCATTAACGTGGTAGGATTGTTCAGAATGAAATACTTCCTTTTCTGTATCTTCATTTATTCCACTTACAACAGATGAAATTGTTACATAGTCTCCATCAATACTAGTTACTTTTTGAATCAAAGATTCTCTCAACTCAAACTGTTGTGATAGATTTCCTCCAACACTGTTTGCAATCTGATCTTTTCCTTCTTGTTCTAGGTAAATCTGAAAATCGCCGTTTATTTTTTGAGATTCAGGAACATATACCGCAAACCAAATTGCAACTACTGCAATTGTTGACACGAACATGAGAAAGATACTCTTTGAAATCATACTTACAAAAAATTATAAAATGTCTATTAAGTTCTTTGCCAAATCCAATTTTTAAGAATATTCTACAAAAAATTCAACTTTAAACTGATTTAACATATCAAGATGGATGGAATATCTAGCGCTGATTTATTCCTAAGAAGAGATATAGGTCTTGCAAGTAATACATAGGTCATGAAAATAAAGTGTCCCAAGTGTGACAAGATAGCAGAATTGGGAGACGATTTTTCCTACGTCAAATGTTCAAACTGCTCATTAGACATATCATATGGTGAATATGTGAAACTTATCACTTACAAGGATGCAAGATATTCGGATATTTTGGGAGATTATGCCAAAGACACTAGTGGTACGACATCCGGAACTCTTGATGAATGGTAGAAAAAAATCCACTACAAGACTTATGTAATTTCAAAAGGCAACAATACCAAGTTGGAATTCATAACTTTTGCAGAGTCTACACTCAATCTCTTAGGCTTTGTAGTTGGACTAGTCTTAGGAATCTTTGCATATATTGGATTTAGAAATACTGGTAGTCCAACACTTTTTAGACTAAACATTTCTTTTTTTTCAATCAGCATAGGATTCGGAGTTGTTGGATTTGGATACATGTTTGAGTCTCTTGTCTTGGGTTATGTCAAGATAGATACTTGGATTCAAACACTAGGAATAGCAATTCAAACTGTTGGATACTTTTTCATAGCATTCTCTCATGGGATAAAATCATTTTTTCCAAAATCAAGATACTTCAAATCTATTATGGCTCCTCTTTTTCTCATTCCAGCGAATTCAATTGAGCATATTATAAGGTCAATTTCTTTTATCCTATTGGTATATGGGACAATTGAGACCATAATGTCATATATGGAAAATAGAAATAGGAATACTATTTTCGTAGCTACAGGATTGGGTTTACTTGCACTGGGCGAGTTTTTGGGATGGTACTCAATTGTATTTCCAAAATCAGTGCTGTATTTCATCTCAGTTTCTACAAAGATAGTTGGACTAGGAGCACTCTTTGTTCCAATTTCGCAGGTTCCATTGAGAGGAGGACCAAAATTTGGCAATAACATATAGAACTCACATGAGCATAATTGGCGACATACTTTCTACTACCAGAGATGAAATTCCTGACGAGTCAGGAGCTAGTGTAACATACCTAATCCGAAAGGCAAACATTTCATATGCCAGACTTTCAAAAATTTTAGAGACTCTTGTCTCACAAGGTCTTTTGGAGCAGACAAGTTCTGAGAGAGCTTGCAAGTATCGAATTAGTGAGAAAGGAAGAGATTTCCTTCAAGCATATCGTGGATTTAGAGAATTTGCAGATTCATTTGGTCTTAGAATTTAACCGTCGGTTTCATCATTAGCAATATTATCATCATCGTCTTCTACATCGTCTTCAGGATCATCATCAAATTCATCTTCAAAATCATTTTCAAAGTTATCGGACATAATAATCAGACAAAATATTTTCCTATAAAAGACTTACACAGTCCCAATGCTATCATCATCAGATCTAGTTAGTTGGTCCTACCCAGCCACTACATGAAGAGCAAATTTGCATACCATCTTCATTTACGTAGGTTTCTCCGCCTGGAGGACACTGACATTGTGGTATCTCATCCATGGTACTGTAATACGCGTATCAATCTTATATCATTTTCATAAAAAGAGATAATTTACTATTAAACAGCAAGAAAAATTGTGATTTTAGCGTGCAACGATACTGGGATAAAAGAGGCTTATGAAACCATACAAAAGGGAGGAATTGTGGTTTTTCCTACCGATACAGTATATGGAATAGGCTGCGATCCACGTAACCAAGATGCCGTCAACAAGATTTACAAAATAAAGGGCAGAGAAAAAATAAAACATCTTCCGGTTTTGGCATATTCAAAAAAAGACATTGCAAACATAGCATTTTTTGATGAAACTTCTGAAAAAATAGCAGACAAGTTTTGGCCCGGTCCAATTACACTGATTCTTCAAGTCAAGGACAAGAAAATTGAAAAAGCCCTAGATCTCAAAGACAAAATTGCAGTAAGAGTTCCCAATCATCCTTGTGTACTTGCCCTTTTAGAAAAATGCCGATTGCTTGTAGGTACCAGCGCAAATTTTTCTGGAGAATCATCATCTAGTGACTCTAAAGAAGTAGCAAGTAAATTCTCAGGCTACGACATATTGCTTGACGGAGGACAAATTGTCAACTCGTGTGAATCTACCATAGTTGAAGTTGTAAATAATGAATTAAAAATAGTAAGAGAAGGCAAAATAAAAATGGAGTCACTAGTATGAATTTAGTTGCTACATGTAGTAGACATATGGAGGAAGAGGCCTGTGATGAAATTGCTGAAATCATAGAGGAACTCGGAGATGACTCACCCAGAATAGGAAAATCAAGTTTTTCTGGAATAATTTGGGTTGATACCTGTATTGATCCATTTACTGTCATAGATAACATCAAAAAAATAATTTTAGATGAACCATGGAGAATGAGATATTGTCACAGATTCATACCAATCAGATATACCACTTCATCCAGTCTTGAAAACATTGTAGAAGGCGTAAAAAACCAAATCAAAGTCATGAAGGATACAGACACTTATAGAATTACAATTGAGAAAAGAGGATCAGACATATCCTCAAAAGAATTGATAAATTCAATTGCAGATACAATTCCAAACAAGGTATCTCTAGAATCATACGACTGGAATGTCTTGATTCAGATAATGGGCGGCATAGTAGGTATTTCCATATTAAAAGAAGATGATATTGTAAGTACGTTAAAGCTCAAACGAGATTCAATGGAATAGTGTAGTAGATCTTTCTACAAGTAAATCTTCCAAGGGCGTCTTAGAAATAACACAGTCAAGTTCTTTCTGCGTGATTCCAAATTCTTTTTGTATAAATTTAGAATTATCTTTTGAGAACGTATTACTCTCTAAAAGATCCTCAATTTCATTAAACAGTTTTTCAAGTAATGACCTTTTTCCAAGCATTACAAGCATGGTATCGGTATTTGTTTTTACACCAACTTTGTATATAGCATCACTGATTTGTCTAGTACATGCAAATCGCATAAGAATATCAGTCTCAATTCTATTTGAAAGTAAAGTACCTGCTTTTTTAGCAGACAAAGAAATTGCTACTGTTTTTTTAACATGTCTCACATTCAGGACATACTGAGCTCGAATTCCTTGAATGGTAAGACCAGGATATTTCTCTCGAATAGATTCAAGAAACTTGATAGGTTCTTTGATAGTTTTTTTGAGTAGTACAAGTTCTACAGTAGTGTTTATCAAATCAAATTGTAGTCTTTTTGATCTTCCTCCATGAACCACGGGAATTATGCTGACAACATCTCCATTTTTCAACAGTGTCTCATTTCCTTGTAACACAGATGAATCCATACCATTTACTGCAACTAGGATATTGTTTTGGTCAAGTTGTGGCAAGTGTGCAGGAATGTGCACCTTGAGACCATCTAATAGAGCAGATATTGTGATATCATCTCTTTGAATCTCAAGTTTATCAGATGAGAATGATTTTTTTGCACCTCCCAGTAGTTTGACTGTTATCATGATACCATCAAAAAATATGTTGGACTTTGAATTTTTGTAATGTATCTAATTGAGTATCTGTTCTTCAATCTCTTCAGTCTCATCAACTGACTCATCTTGGGCAACTACTTCGGATTCTTTTTCTTTTTGATCTTCTAATTCGCGTCTGAGATAAGAAGAGATGTAACCAGCAATTTCGTTCTTTAGACCTTTAGATCGTACAATTGCAATTTCGTTTAGAACCTGTTTGTTATGTGCAAAATCAATATCGAATTTTCCTTTATAAGCAGTCATGAGTTCCGTGGAAATTCGTCTGATTCTATTCACGAATTGGATGGGCTAAAGGGGTTTTTTATACCTATACACCAAGATACGAGTCGACATTTCTTTCTACAGCAAGCAACATTTCATCATATGATTTGTTTAGAACACCGGCAGCACAAAAAAGAACGCTTGGAAGAAATGCTATTTGTGCAGTTTTCATGCCAAAGCACTTGGAGAATTTTACAGGCCCATCAGTTTCCAACAATATTTTGTCCGGACGAGTTTGTGAAAGAAGTACTTGTTTGTCATCAGCGTATACCATTGCAGGTCCATACGATACAAAACAGTCTAGTTCCATTGCTTTTTGCAATTGTTTTTTGCTGCCAGAAAACCAATGAAGTAAAACACCTTTTATAGAATATGACGGCAATATAGAAAATATTTCATCCAAAGTTCTTCTAGAGTGAACAGATATTGGCTTACCTAACTTTTCTGCAAGCGAGAGCATCTTTTGAAATACTAGTACTTGTCTTGAGAATCCAGATTCGTCTGAGACATATGTCTTGTCAAGACCAATCTCGCCTATGCCAGATATTTTGTCAGAGTTTTGAGTAACTAGATCTACCATAGCATCAAGATCATCATTTGCTTTTTCAGGATGAATTCCAATAAATGGTAAAACAAGTGAACTGCGCTTGCTTAGATCAAGAGTAGATTTTGAACTCTGATTATCCATGGACACACAACATGCCTTTATTTTCATTTTATCCATTGTGGCAAGTATGTATTCCATGTCATCAGAATATTCGTTGTCTGATAGATGAATATGAACATCAGTCAGCCAAGTCATTTGTTACATATTTGAGCACGAAATAGTGTGTATAAATCGATCCCTGCATAGTTTTTTTCCACTCAAAGTCTTTTATCAAGGGTTTTTGGATTTATGGCATGGTAACATCAGAATTTGGACTTTCTGTAATGTATAGAATTTTGAAAAAAGCAGGTGCGGAAAGAGTAAGTGATGAATCTGCCAATGAACTTCGAAGAATACTAGAAGAAATCGGTATTTCAATTGCAAAAAATGCAGTAGAAATGTCAACACATGCAGGTAGAAAAACGATAAAGTCAGAAGATATTAGACTGGCTGCAAAGCAATTTTCAAAATTTTAATCTAAAAGATTTAATTGTTCAAGTAAAGACATTTTGATCGCGGTGAGGTGGCAGAGTGGCTATGCGTTCGCCTGCAAAGCGAATCTATAGGGGTTCAAATCCCTTCCTCACCTTTGATTTTACCCCATACCATTATTGGACATGGCATCACGAATGACTTTTGCTGCAGATTCTTTGTCTTGTACTTCAAAGATGATTTTTTTGTATTTTTCATTATTCAGAGATACGGTTATACATTTTTTCGGGTCATGCATTTCAAAAAACAGGAGACCATCTTTTGAGAGAAATATCCCATCTTTTATCACACCTGGAAGAGAGGCACCTGCAATCTTTAGTTGTTGAAATGGCTCCCAAGATACATCATCAGTAGATACAGACAATACATGATCAAGTGGAATGGTTATGCTTTTTCTTATTGCTAATATGATATCAATTCCATGAATTTCAAAGACTAGGTTTTTGTCCTCTATCTTGATGATTCCAGTCATAGGATATCATGAATGAGTCATTATATCATAATAACCTGCTTTTCTAAATAGGGCAATTTGTAGACAGAGTGAATTTGGCTGAAAGAAGTAATGGTTTACTAGAATACATCCCAGGTGCAAAGCCTGTTTCATATCAGTATACTAATGGTCAACCGTTGGATGGATTTTCACAAAATGTCAAAGATAGCATAAAAGAATATGCGGAAAGTGCACAGAATGAAGTTGAAAAAGGTCACAATTTCTTACAGTGGGTTCTAACCAGAGTTTTTGAAGCAACTGAAGATGATGCGACTGATGCCATAGTAGATGGAGCAAATGATCTTGGAATAGATGCATATCTGCCAGTAGACTTTTCTGAGGACAAGATCTATCTATTCCAGTCAAAATATGGAACATCTCATTCAATTGAAGCCATTGTAAAGTTCAAGGAAGATGTCAAGAGACTGCAAGGAAGAGACATCTCCAAGATGCGTCCAGAACTTGCCCATTTGGTAACAAAAATTCAAGAAAAAAATCTCAAGATAGAATGCATCTATGTAACAGACCAAAAAGTAGAGGATGAGAATTTTGATACAGTTGAGATATACGATGCGGATGTAATAATACAGAAACTTTGGGACAGGATAAAAAAACCAGCTGCAGGCAAAAAAGCATCCATAAAACTTGAAACCAAATTACGATATCAAAATACGCTTCTTGGAATTTTAAAACTAAGAGAGCTTACTAATTTTGTTACAAAGAACAAGGACTATGTCTTTGAATCAAACATAAGACAATGGATGCAGTTCAAAACTACAGTAAACAAGGGGTTGAGAGAAACTTTGCAGGAGGTACCTCACAAGTTCTTTTACTATAACAACGGGATAACAATAGTTGTAAGTGATTTTGAAGAATTAGAGGATAATTCCATAATATTACACTCTCCTCAGATAGTAAACGGTGCACAAACATCCAATTCAGTATTAGATCATGCAAGACGTACCCATAATTTGGATGGAAGTATAACAGTCACAATCATAAAGGCTGCAGATGAACTTGACCAAAACAACATTACAAAATATAGAAATTCCCAGAATGCAGTTAGAGGAAAAGATTTGGTATCCTTGATGGATTTTCATAAATCATTAAAATCACAAATGGAAAATATTCATTATTTTTATGAGATTCAAGGAGGTTCATTTGATACCAAAACAAAGTCTCATCAAAGTGAGTTTGTAGGAGATGTAATTTACAACAAGTATTTGCCAGACAACCATAAAAAAGTCATAGTGGCAAAAGATGCCATCCAAGCGTTTGTTGCAGGAATAGAACAAAGACCTACGGAGGCATATAGTTCTCCTGCACAGTTTCTGCCAAGAGGTAGTAAATATGATGAAGTTTTCAATGAGAAATTAAAGGACGATTATAGACTTCTTCTCTATCCATATTGTGTAAAGGAATATGCAAAGAAAAACCTCAACTATGGAAAGAAAGGCGGTCATAAGACAAAAAGATATGCAACTTTGTTCTTTGTAGCAGTATACTTTAAGATCCTACATGAAAAGATCTTGCTTACAAAAGATGATTTTAAAGAAGACATATCCAAACTAGAACCCATATTCAAGAGCGTCAAGCTAAATCAACGCATACTCAAACTTACAGACACCATTGCTACCAAATTTCTGGAAGATACCGTGGTTGATGACGAGATGACTGCTGCAAATACATATCACAATTTCTTCTCTCATCATGTATGGCAAGATTCCATGGTTCGTGTTATAGAGAAGAAAATAAAGCAAGAGGAAGAAGAGATACTCAGCATTCAGAAAGTAGTACAAGATCTTTTTTAGAAAATTAACTTAGATGCGGCAGAACGATGACTGATAGGTTCTCTTGCAGGAGGTCCACATTAGCCATCTATCCTACCGCTGATTTATTCTACATTCTGCTAGTATTTAATATGGTTTTTACGAACATGATTTTTATATTGAACTGAATCGAGTGTTAAATACATGGTAGAAACACAACAATGCGCCATATGCAAAGGTCCTTTGGATCATGTTTATGTCCCGATGGATTCTTGGAACATAAAAGGTCAGTTGTGCAGCAAGTGTTATTCGAAAAAAATTGGAGAACACTATCCCGGTACCCATGAAAGAGTAAACAAGTCAAACTAGAAACCAGCCAGTTTTTATCAGATCCTTATCTTGTGATTCCCCTATGCCAGTAGCATAACGCCAAATGTATGGTGCTTGTGTATCCATCTTTTTCTGTATCATAATTAAAGACTCTAATTCAGAATTTACATTTCCAGATGGTGTCCCACAGCTTTCACAAAATTTGCATTTTTGGTCAAGACCAACTGG
>DATEZN010000171.1:0-12520 GCA_035255545.1 Nitrosotalea sp.
ATTGATGACCAAATCCCTTTTGATTTAATGATGAGGATCTTGAGTTCTGAGCCTGCACTGGATTTTTATCAGTAAATGGTTCTACTGATGATATCATGAAATCACACACTGAATATCTTACGTACAATGTTCCATCAAGACGGGGATTTGTAAACATGACATCAGAGGTAAGAAAAATAATTCAAAAAAGTGGTATCAAAGAAGGTCTCTGTCTAGTAAATGCAATGCACATTACTGCAAGTGTATTCATTAATGATAACGAGGATGGATTGCACCAAGATTATGAAAAATGGCTAGAAGATATCGCACCACATGAACCAATATCGCAGTACCAACACAACAATACGGGAGAAGATAATGCTGATGCACATCTCAAACGACAAGTAATGGGAAGAGAGGTTGTAGTGGCGGTAACAAAAGGCCAACTTGATTTTGGTCCATGGGAGCAGATCTTTTACGGAGAATTTGATGGCAAGAGGCCAAAACGTGTTCTTGTTAAAGTAATAGGTGAATGATTCTAGGATAATGAGCCTCTCTTCTGGGCCCCTTCTTCTAATGGTTTTAGCTTGAAACTCTGTTCGTGGTTTTGTGCACCGTGATTGCATTTGACACAGCCTACCTTGAAGCCATCGCTATTTTTTACAAAAGTTTCGCAGCCGCAAAAACAAGTCATTTAGTTTTATGTCCTAATATCTCTGATATAACTTTAGTTCTTACAACAATTTCCACGTGGAATGTCGTGTTCGTGTGGACATTTTCTTGGATGCTTGAGCATTGTACATAATGCGTCTGTGAATTGTTCATTCATGTGGTGTTCGATACCGCAAACCATCTCTTCGTCAATGTCTACCTTTAGAGCGCTATCCATGAGTACCTCAAGAAGTCTACTATTTCGCATCATGTTAGAGCCTATCTCTTCGCCGTTCTTGGTAAGCGATACTCCACTTTTGTTATAGTTTACAAGCTTGGACTCGTTTAGTTTTTTTAACATCTGTACTACACTTGGCTGTCTTACGTTTAGCATCTTTGCAATAGTGCTTATTTTTACAGGATTTCCAGCTTCTTTGATATGCCATATTGCCTTGAGATACATTTCAACATGTTCTGCTTCTGCAGTTCCAACAAACAATACTTCTTGATCTTCCATGGTACCTATCTTACCTACTTGATTTTACATCTTTTGATTCTTTTAGCAGGTATTCAAAATATTCGCGTGCAAAGCCTGCCAAACCTGAATGGTCTGCCCAAATGGCAACTGCCTCTTTTGTACCTGTGGTACCAAGTTCCTCGCCAAGCAACAACACTACGTATCTCTTGTCAGAAATTATTCCTCCTCCAAAGAGACCTTTCTTTACTTTTACCGTTGCCAGTCTTGATAGTGACTTTAACGTATCATTTTCAACATCTTCTGAAACTAGAATGGTAATGTCTACTCCTCTGTCATGCAACAACCTGATTTTTGGCAAGGCTTCCTTTGCCAATTCTTCTGCAACCTTGGGGATGGCAATCATGACCTCGCTTCTGCAAGAATCTACCATCTCGAGAATCTTTGTTGCGATATTTATCACACCTGAAATTATCCAAATGTCTGGCCTTTCACTTATCCCGCTCTGCTCATACATTGGGGTGAGTTCCTTGAGTACTATATCCTCATTATTTCTAAATTCAGTCTCAAACTGTTGCTTTGATGTCTGGATTGCAGTGGCAGGAGATTTTGCAAAATACTGGGTAGGTCTTGAATCATCAGAACCTATCCATCCTTTCTCCTCTAGGGTGCCCAAAACCTCATAAATTTTTGAGTATGGCACACCTGATTTCTGACTAAGATCAGAGGCAGTGATTGGACCTGTTTTTAAAAGTGAAGAATATGTCTTGATCTCATAGCTAGTAAGGCCGATCTTTTCTAATGATTTTCGTGCCTTGTCAGATAGACTCATGTAAATGATCGGGGGCTCTTTTGGTATATATGTCTAGAATAGGTTTCTGTGAGGAGGATCTACCTATTCATCTGGTGTCTAGTAGGAAATGGATTAAATACTATCTCCTAAGATATGCGTATAAGACATGGAATTAATTCAGATATCTAATCAGAAGACTCCTACTCTAGGCAAGAAATCCACTATAAGATTTACTCAGAGTATCTGTCCTGAATGTAACATGATTCTTGACGCAGAGGTCTTTGAAAGAGATGGCAAGGTCTTCATGACAAAGACTTGTCCAACACACGGAGAATGCGAAGAACTCTATTTTGGCTCTTATGATATGTATAAAAAATTCAGTACCTATTGGATCGACGGCAAGGGTGCACATGCTCCAAATGTAATGATTGACAAATGCTCATGTCCTAACAATTGTGGTCTATGTTCTAATCACTTGTCTCACAGTGGACTTGCAAACATGATAGTTACAAACAGATGTGACTTGACATGTTGGTACTGTTTCTTCTATGTGAAAAAGGGACTAGAGGGTGCATACATGTATGAACCATCACAAGACCAAGTAAGAGCAATGATGAAGACATTAAGAGCAGAAAGACCAATTCCAGGAAACTCTATGCAGATTACTGGCGGAGAACCAATGCTCAGAGAAGATATTGTTGATGTTATCAAAATAATGAAAGAAGAAGGTGTTGATCATATTCAAATGAATACAAACGGAATCAGATTCGCTCTAGACCCAGAAGCAATGAGAGAGGTCAGACTTGCAGGTGTCAATAATCTATATCTCAGTTTTGACGGTGTTACACCAAGAACAAATCCAAAGAACCACTGGGAAATTCCATATGCACTAGAAAGTGCAAGAAAGACAGGAACCACTGTAGTATTTGTTCCAACAGTTATCAAATCAATTAATGATCATGAATTAGGCCCAATAATCAGATATGCACAAAAGAATCTCGATGTAGTTCACGCAGTAAACTTCCAACCAGTATCATTGACTGGAAGAATGGGCAAGAAAGAACGTGAAAAATACAGAATCACAATTCCTGATTGTATACAAAGAATTGAAGAACAGACACAAGGTGAAGTAACAGTAGATGACTGGTTCCCAGTTCCAAGTTGCATGCCACTAACAAATGTAATTGAAGCATTCTCTAGCAAACCAAAGTATGAACTCTCAATCCACTTTGCATGTGGTGCAGGTACATACATCTTTGAAGATGCAGAGACAAAGAAATTTGTTCCACTGACAAGATTTGCTGACATTCAAGGAATGTTAGAACTCTTTGAAGACAAGGCAGAAGAGATTCACTCTGGAAAGAACAAGTACTTTACAATGCTTGAAGTAGTAAGAAAACTTTCAAGCTTTATCGATAAAAAGAAACAACCAGCAGGTCTTGACCTTGCAAAGATGTTCGGTAGTATCTTAATGAAGAGATCTTTCAATTCTGTAGGTTCATGGCATGTCAAGGGCTTGTTCTTAGGTATGATGCACTTCCAAGACAAATACAACGAAGATCTTGAAAGACTTCAGAGATGTGACATTCACTATCTTACACCAGACTTGAGAATCGTTCCATTCTGTGCCTTTAACGTAATTCCAGAATGGTATAGAGACAGAATCCAAAAGAAATATTCCATATCTGTAGAAGAATGGGAACAAAGAGTTGGAGTAAAACTCGAAGATGGTCTTTACAGAGGAATCATGAGAAGAGGTTCAGGCGACGAGCTTGCAGCAGGTTGTGCAAAGAGCCAGATGATGCACGAAGCATCACAAGCTTTAACATAATTTCATCAAGTTTCTTCAAATCCTATTTCATTCAAATTAAATTTTTAAAGATTAATTGTAAGGTATTTCTTACAAACATAAATGAAGATAGGAATTATTCACGGCTTTGTTGGTGGCGGAGGGGGAACAGAAAAAACACTTTATGCAATAATTGAAGCTCTGATTGAGGGAGGACACAAAGTAACTTTATACACTATTTCAAAACCATCTGTACAAATTCCTGGCATCAAGGTGATCTCTACACTTCCATTTTACCTGCCTATCTTTGGTCTCTATCAGAGATACATGGAATCAAAATTAATTGAAAAAGCAAGCGATGAAGATCTCATCATTCAGGCATCTGGTGGATTAGTGTTGCCAAGAAAAAAGAATCAAAAAGTGATAATTTATTGTCATCATGATTTCCAAAACGAAACAAAAAAAGATGTGACAAAATACAAGGGTGCATGGTCTTGGTATTACAAGCCATACTATATCCTGAGTCAACAATTTGTAAAACAGATAAACGATAAAAATATTTTATTCATCTCAAACTCCAAATTCATTCAGGATTCTATAAAAAAGAATTTCTCCAAAGATTCTGTTGTTATATATCCCCCGGTAGAACTGGAGATATTTCTAAATGATATACACAAGGAAAAATCTACAATTACAATCTCACGATATTCACAAGAAAAGAATCTAGAATTTGCAATTGATGTTTTTCAAGATATTGATGTACAATATACAATAATTGGAAATACAAAGGCTAGAGTAAACAAGATCTATTATGAAAAGATAACAAATAAGCTCCAAAACCTCAAACAATCAAAAATTTCTCTGATAACAAATGTTGAACGAAGTAAAGTTGTTGAAGGCTTGAAAAAATCAAAAGTTTACTTTCATGCATCCCCTGAGACGTTTGGAATCTCTGTCGTTGAAAGCATTGCAGCAGGATGCATTCCAATAGTCCCAGATAATTCTGCACACAAGGAAACTGTACCAATAAACGAATTACGATACAGATCAGATGACAAAAAAGATGCTCAAGAGAAAATAAACAAGGCTCTTGCTGGAGATTATGATCAACTGATCAAACCCCTGAAAGATTCTCTTAAAATATATGACAAAAAAACATTCAAAGATGCTCTTCTGAGTTTTATAGAAAATATAAAAACCTGAGTCTAGGGTTCTGAAATTTTGTATTTCTTCCAGCGTTCTGTGTCTAGACTCATATCCATTGTAAGTCTGGGACCAGAATATTCCTTGATTGTCATGGGTTGAATTTCAGGAGTAGTTAATTTGGCAAGTTCAAACATGGATATTTTCTTGTCTCCTACAATGTGTACATGGCCACTCATGTTTTCCTTGTACACATCCATTATTCCTTGGGATACATCTTGTGCAAAAAGATATGTCCCAAATCTATCTACAAATGCACCTGGATATGGCCATTTTTTCTTGGCAACAAAATTAGTTCTAACAATCAAATATTCTTGCAGTTTACTCACCTCGTATTCTCCTATCAATTTTGTCAAGGCATAGAAATTCTCTGGATATGGTATGGAACTTTCATTATACATGCCTACATGTCCATCAAAAACACAGGCTGTACTGATATAGATGAATTTTATATTTTTTTTATTGTCTAAAACTGCTTCAACTAAATTTCTGGTTCCATCAACATTTGTCTTCCATGCAACTGGCTTGTTTTCTTCACATGGTCTTATGTGAGTAAGAGCTGCAGTATGTATTATAACATCAATGTCATGATTTTTAATATAATCTGCAACATTTTTCTTGTCTGTGATATCGAGTTCCTGATGTGCCGGTGTTAATGTATCTGTAAATATTTTCTTTAACTCTGTACCAAGGGCACCACTTCCACCTGTGATTAAAATGCTCACTTCATATCTCTTGGTTACAGGTATTGTAAATCTTTTCTAAAAACTAGTACGTTAATCTGTTTATTTTTCCTCGTAATATGTTAGCTACTCTCAAAGCAGTTTTTCCATCTCCTAATGATTTATTCCACACTCTATCAACTTTGTATAAAGTAATCAGCTTGACTGCTTCTTCTATATTTTTTGGATCAAGTCCAGCAAGTATGTTTGCTCCTTCTTCAATATATTCAGGTCTTTCAGTACTTTCACGTATAGTCACACAAGGTCTCTTAAAGTAAAGTGCCTCTTCTGGAACAGTTCCCGAATCTGTAATGAGACAAAATGCATTTTTTTCCAGTTTTGAAAAATCAAAAAAGCCAAGTGGCTTTATCAATTCAATGTTGCTTGGCACTTTTCGGTTCTTTAACTTGCTTAGTGTCCTAGGATGTATTGGATAGATTACTCTTTTTTTGAATCGTTTACCTATGGCCTGAAGTGAAGTAAAAATTTTCTCCAAGGTTTCAGGATTGTCAACATTTTCGCTACGATGAGCAGTAACCAAAAAGTAACTGTTTGACTCCAAATTCATTTTCTCCATGATTTTACTCGAGTCTATTTTTGGAGTAAAGTAGTTTATCACATCAATTATGGGGTTTCCTACCACGTAGATCTTACTTGGATGAATATTTTCTCGAATTAGGTTTTCTCTTGAATATGTAGTATACGGTAACAATAGGGATGAAAGATGATCTATTATGATTCGATTTTTTTCTTCAGGCATGCGAAAATCATAGCTGCGCATTCCAGATTCGAGATGAGCTATCTTTATTCCATGATGTGCTGCAGGAATTGCCGCCAGTCCACTGTTTGTATCACCTAAAATTAATAAAATGTCTGGTTTTTCTTTTTGTAATACTTCTTCAGATTTTGTAATGATGTCTGAAACCTCCGGTCCGTATTTTCCTGTCCTTATTTTTAAATCATAGTCAGGTTTTCGAATTTCAAGTTCATCAAAAAATACTGAATTTAATTCATAGGTATAATTTTGACTCGTGTTGACCATTATGTGATTGAAATTTGTATCAAGCAAAGAGAAAATTCTGCTTAATCTGATTATTTCTGGCCGTGTTCCAAAAATAGACATTATTTTCATGAGATGTGTGTTGATGTTATTACCAAATTTAAAAGGTTTCCAAATGTCTGAAATTATTTAATTATTAATTAAGACTTATTAACTAAGCATCAATCATTGCATTTGAGTTGGATTACTCATCGGTCATAAATGATCAAAATATTCTGATAACTGGTGGCACAGGAAGTTTTGGTCATCAAATGATCAAAGAATTGATGAGATACAAACCAAGAGTTATCAGAATTTTTAGCAGAGATGAAGACAAGCAACATCTCATGAGACAGGAATTCTCTGATGATCCAATACTGAAAAAAATGCAGTTTGTTATTGGTGATGTCAGAGATTATGATAGACTTTACACTGTAACAAAAGATATCGATATAATATTTCACGCAGCAGCACTAAAACAAGTTCCTGCAGTTGAATCTCATCCATTTGAGGCAGTCAAGACAAACATTATTGGAGCATATAATGTTGTAAAAGCATCAGTTGCAAGAAAAGTATCCCAAGTAGTTGCAATTAGTACGGATAAAGCTGTCAAACCAGTAAATGCTATGGGAATGACAAAAGCATTACAAGAAAAAATAGTCCTCTCAGACGATCTATCTAAAGACAATACAATATTTTCTTGTGTTAGATATGGAAATGTCTTGGGAAGCAGAGGTAGTATAACTCCTCTGTGGAATGCAAAAATTGCTAAAAATGAACCGTTACCTGTAACGCATCCTGAAATGACCAGATTCATGTTGACACTAAGTCAAGCCATCGATCTTGTTTTTTATACAATAAAAAATGCAAAAGGGGGGGAAATATTTGTCAAGAAAGCGCCAGCTGCAAAAATAGTTGATCTTGCTAAAGCATATGCTGAATTAAAAACAAATCACAAAAATTATCCTTTAAAGTATATTGGTATCCGAGCAGGAGAAAAAATCGATGAAATCCTGGTATCTGAAGAAGAGATGAGGCGTGTTGAAGAGAGAAAAGATCACTTTGTTATAAAACATGAACAAGAATTTGACATACAATCGTTAAAGAAATCTGTTAAAATAAAAGAATATGGTTCTGCAACTGTAAAACATCTCAACAAAAATGAACTAATTGAACTTATGAAGAAACTCAAATGGGTTGCTTAGATTTAATTTAACAAGAAATGCTTAAATTTTTTTTATGTCACATGTAACTCAAATATAAACTAGGAATCAATTTTAGGAATATCACTGTGATATCAAATCATCCACTTTAATTCAACTGTTAAATAATTGCGTTATTCTATTCATAGATGTGAGTAAAGATCAGACTGAATCACATATGAAACATAGGCGAAGATCGTTTAAAGGGTTTTATTATTTCAGACTGGGCTATTCAACTTATTTTGCAATGATAGTGGGAACCATAAATATACTCACAACCACATACTTTCTTGCAGCAAAAAAAATTCCATTTCTCTTGAACGTGTTTCCAACATTTCTAAGTTACGTGTTATTTCTCGTTGTGATTGGGACTCCCTTGATTGTCTTGTTTGGGTGGTTACATTACAAAAGAATTGGAACTTATGCTGCAGAGGCAAATATAGTGACAGAATCTACTCCTTATTCCTATAAGCTGCCTCCTGGGTACGCCAAGGAAGTTTTTGGTCCTGCATATCTTGCTATTTTAAAACTCGCTGTTAAAAAAACACAAGGCGAAACATTATCCGAAGAAGAACTAGAGTCAATAAAAAAAATTGAAGATCAGTTAGTTCATTTGACAAATGGTGGACATGTGGGAAATCCTCCAAAGGGTCTGTTTTAAAATGAAAAAGAAATTAGTTTTTCGTTCATGGTCATATTTTCGTGTAGGATATGCACAATATTTTGCATTTATTTTAGCAATGTTAAACATGCTAACCACTACATATTATCTTGCCATAAAAGATGATCCCACAATAAATGCAATCTTTCCAAACTTTTCGATATATGTTATAGTTTCTTCTGTAATTGGGGTTCCACTTCTTGTAATAGTTGGATACATGCATATGAAAAAATCGCCTGCATATTCTGCAGATCAGGATATTTTATGGGAGTCCTTTCCTTATAGTTACAAACTTCCTCCAGGCATACAAAAAGAATGCATTGCACCGCTCTATTTGGAATTATTACGATTGGGAAGAAAATCGCTCTCAGATGAAAAACTCACGTCTGAAGAATTGAAACAATTGCAAATATTTGAAAATAAACTTGATTTGATAGCAAAGGGTGGAAGTATCCCCACACCAAAAAAATTTGATGAGATTAAATGAAAGTATCTGTAGTTATACCGGTATATAACGCAGAAAAATATCTAGATGAATGTATCATATCTGCGTTGGAACAAACCTATGGTGATATTGAAATTATTGCAGTAAATGATGGCTCTACAGATAAATCACTTGATGTTCTTAAAACATACTCTGATAAAATAAAAATCATTGATAAAAAAAACGGTGGGACTCCAACTGCACTAAATTCTGGAATAAATATAATGACTGGTGAATGGTTCAAGTGGTTGAGTGCTGACGATGTATTACTCAAGCATGCAATAGAATCATTAATTCTGGAAGCAAGAAAACTTGGTGAAAAATCAAAATCAACTATATTATATTCTAATTATAATCTTGTTAACAAGTCAACTGACATAGTTGGCCAATTCATAGAACCAAATAATGATAATTTAAGTAATTTTGAACAAAATGTAATTCTTCTTGATCATCATTATGGAAATGGAATTACAAGTCTTATTCACAAGTCAGTTTTTGATAAATGTGGTCTTTTTGATGAAACTATAGGATTTCAAGAAGATTATGAATTCTGGCTTCGATGTTGTTTGATTCATGGATGTAACATGCATCTAATACCACAAATCCTTGCAAATTACCGAATACATGAGGGTCAGCTTACAAAAAAGAAGATCAATGAATCTCTGATCCATTCTAATGTAATTCGAAATATTATTTTGAATAAACTATCTGTTGAAGAAAAGACAAAGTATGTAGAGGCGTGGAAAAAGTATAAGAAGCAAAAACCTCTCAAGGTGAGGATTCGTAGACAAATTCGAGATGTTATGTTTAGAATATTACCTAAGGATATGTCAAGTACAATTCTACATGCATATATGAATAAAAAAAATACTAATTACTAGTTTTGGATTGTCAAGTTATTTTTTCCTACAAATAACCATGTAATGATTATATGCTAAACCAAAACAGTCATAATATAATTCTGAAATAATAAAATCTGTAAAGTAATCACCAAAATCTTTTTTGATATCCGATTGATTGTTAAATACTCTAAACACCTCCCCATTGCGCAATTTAAAATAATCGTCTTTTATGGTTCTATAACGATTGTTTATTGATTCACTATCTTTGAATATATAGCAACTACTCATAGGTACGGATAAAACAAGATAACCATCAGGTTTTATCACTCTAGCAATTTCTTTCACATATTTTTCAAAATCCCGTTCCTGATTCATATAATAGATTGCGTTCCAAGACATGGCAAAATCAAAAAATGCATCTTCAAAAGGAATGTTATCATTAGTTCCAACTCGGATATCTGCTTTGATTCCCCAATCATGCAAGTTGGTTTTGGTTCTTTCTACTATTTTTTGAGTTATCTCTGTGCCATATATGTCAAAACCACTTTCGTTTAATAGCTGAATATTTCTCCCATCTCCACAACTAATATCAATTATTTTTTTGCCTTCCAGATTCAGTTTACCAAATTGGAGTTTTGGATATGTTCCACGAAATATTCTCATTATGTAATATTCTGATGGAAATTTGAATTTTTTCTGATCTATATATCGTTTATTCCATTCTTCTTTTGGATCATAATTTGGTTGATTGGTCAATATGTGTCGGATTTGGTAATAGCTAAGTCTTATTTATATGGATTCTATGAAGTCTTTATCGAGTTATCCTTGCGCAAAAAAATTCTCACAAAATGAATTCAACAATGATTTTACTTAAATATTACAACTTGCAACATGAATTAAAATATAAAATTATGATATGATTAAATATTATTTTAATAAGAAAAATTGGGATGATAAATTTGATAAAAAAATCAGATAACATCTTGGTAATTTGTGCTCATCCTGATGATGAGACGTTAGGATTGGGAGGCATGATAGCATTACATGCGAAAAAAGGAGGAAATGTATTTGTTTTAATTTTTGCTACAGGCCAATTTGCTCGAGATGAATCTGAAAAAGGTATAGGGATTCGTAGAAAACAAGGAGAAAAAGCATGTAGTATGCTAGGAGTAAAAGAGGTTCAGTTCTTAGGATATGACGATCAAAAGTTGGATACGATGTCTACTACTACTCTCATTAATGAAATCGAAAAAGCAATAAAAAAATGGAAGCCAAAAATAGTATTCACTCATTATTGGGAAGATGCAAATCAGGATCATCGGAAAGTGTTTGAAGCAACATTAATAGCTTGCAGACCTACTCCTTCATCTACTATTGATCAAATTATTTGTTATGAAACTCCATCCTCTACAGAGTGGGGAAGTGTTAATCATAGATATTCACCCAACATGTTTGTCGATATTAGTTCTGTCATAAACAAGAAAATTGAAGCATTGCAGAAGTATAAAGATGAGATGAATAAATATCCCCATCCTAGATCTATAGAATCAATTACTAATAGAGCAAAATATTGGGGATCTAGTGTTGGTATAGATTATGCAGAGGCATTTGTAAACTTGCGAACAATTATCAGACAGGTTTGAAATGTCAAAGTTTATCTAAAAAACATCTGAATCACTCATTGTCAAATACCAATTATTAAAATCTCCAACATTTTTACTTTCAATTTGTGTAGATAATATCTTTAAAACAAAATAAGTCTGCATAGGTTCAGTATAGAATTTTTTTTGTAGTAAAAAATCATAAAAAGGCAAAGTTTTGTTACACCATAAAGTTAATTTTTCTATGATATTTTTTTTACAAAAATGAATTGCATGGTTAATCAGTGATTCAAATATTTCAGAATCATTTTCTACTAAAAAATCAATTATATGACATTTTTTCCCATCATAATTTTTTAGTACGCAATATCCTACAATTTTATCGTCATTCATTATACTATAACAATAATATTTAGATTCTGGATTCTCAATAAATCTCCAATTAAGGTAGTCATGAGTACGTGGAACAATAAATTTTGGAATTGTTTTGTATATGGATTTATAAAAAAATGAATGTGTTTCATCAAATTTCTCGATTTGAATGAATTTGTATTTATCATTTAGTGTCTGAACTTCATTGAGGTTGAAACATATCTCTGAAGTTGCTGCAATATCTTTGAAACCTAATTTGTTTGTAAATAAATATCTAGAATTAGAGTTAGCAAATCCTATGATTGCCGAATAGTTATTTTTATGTGCCTCATTGTAAACATCTTTGGCAAGATTAGTCATAATTCCTCTCCCAGCAAAATCTGGATGAGTCATCGTATTCATAGAAAATAAAGCATTTATGCATTTTTCTTGGAAAACGAACTGAACAGGACGAAGTAAGTAAAGAGCTACGAGCATATCATCGGCGAATGCTAGTTTAATTATTGGCTTACCAAATACATATTTAGAAAAACGCCATTCCCAGATGTCTTTGTTCAGCTCTCTTCCAAAACATTGAATGTATAAATCAAAGATCATTTGATCATACTTTTCTTCATAATTTTTGATTGAAATCAAATATGTTATCTTCTATTAGGTACTAGATAATTTTCTCTATTTGCGATATTATTCATTATAAATTATAACAT